>NZ_BJTG01000012.1 GCF_013340205.1 Anaeromyxobacter diazotrophicus | reverse complement strand
CGCCGCCCCGCCCGCCGGGGCGCCCCCGCGCGCCGCGCCGCGGCCCCCGCCGGGCGCGCCACCCGCCGTCGCCCGCCCAGCAGGAGCGCCGCCCGCCGCGCGGCCGCCGGGCACGCCGCCGCCCGTCGTCGCCCGCCCCGGGACGAGCGCTCCCCCGCCCGCGGGCGCGCCTCCCCGCGCCGTGCCGCCCCCCGCCGCCCGGCCGCCGGCCGCGGCCCCCGCGCCGCGGATGCCCGCCGCGGCGCCGCCGGTGGCGCGCGCCCCCGCGCCGCTCGCCGCCCCGCCGCCCGCGGCCCAGGACGTGGACCTCGACTGGAGCGAGGTGGACTTCGCCGACGAGGCGCCGGCCGCGCCCGCCGCCCCGCCCGCCGTCGTCGCCGCGCCGCCTCCTCCGCCCGCCGCGCCGCCGAGCCCGCCCGCGCCGGTCGCCGCCGCGCCGCTCACGGAGCTCGACGAGCTCGACTTCGGCGAGCCCGCGCCGCCGACGTCGATGCCGGCGGCCATCGAGCTCCCCGACGGCGAGGCCGAGGAGCTGGAGCTCGCGCCGGCCGCGGACTTCATCCCGCCGCCCACCACCGGACACGCCCCCGAGCAGCCGGTGGTCCGCGCGCCCGTCGAGCTCCCGCCCGCCGCCCCCGCAGCCCCGGTCGCCGCGGCCGCGGAGGCCGCCTCCGACGAGGCGCTGCTCCGCGCGGTGCTCTCGCGCGCCTCGCGCGAGCTCATCGAGCGGATCGCCTGGGAGGTGGTGCCCGAGCTGGCGGAGACGATCATCCGCGAGCAGCTCGACCGCCTCGCCAAGGAGCGCCAGCGCTGAACCCCTCGCCGGGCCGCGCGCCTCACCCGCTCCGCCAGACCGGCGCGCCCCGCGAAGCTCACCTTCTGGAGACTGACGTGAAGAGCGAAGCCGCCGCCGAGACCCGCACCGAGCTCGCCAAGGGTTACGAGCACCGCGAGGTGGAGGCGCGCTGGTACCCGGTGTGGAGGGCGCGCGGCTACTTCCACGCGGACGAGACCGACGGCAGCCGGCCGCCCTTCTCCATCGTCCTGCCGCCGCCCAACGTGACCGGGTCCTTGCACCTCGGCCACGCGCTCACCGCCACGCTGCAGGACGTGCTCTGCCGCTGGAAGCGGATGAGCGGCTTCAACGTCCTCTGGCTCCCCGGCACCGACCACGCCGGCATCGCCACGCAGATGATCGTGGAGAAGGAGCTGCAGAAGACCGAGCAGAAGAGCCGCCACGACCTGGGCCGGGCCGAGTTCCTGAAGCGCGTCTGGACCTGGAAGGAGAAGTACGGCTCGCGCATCGGGGAGCAGCACGCCGCCCTGGGCGCCTCGCTCGACTGGGAGCGCGAGCGCTTCACGATGGACGAGGGGCTGTCGCGGGCGGTGCGCGAGGTGTTCGTGCGCCTGTACGAGGAGGGCCTCGTCTACCGCGAGCAGAAGCTCATCAACTGGTGCCCGGACTGCCGCACCGCGCTCTCCGATCTCGAGGTCACCTACGAGGAGGGCCACGCGGGCGAGCTGTGGAGCTTCGCCTACCCGCTCTCCGACGGCTCGGGCGAGATCGTGGTCGCGACCACCCGGCCCGAGACGATGCTGGGCGACACCGCGGTGGCGGTCCACCCCGACGACGAGCGTTACCGCGCGCTCATCGGCAAGAAGGTGGTCCACCCGCTGGTCGACCGCGAGATCCCGATCGTCGGCGACGCCATCCTGGTCGACCCCAAGTTCGGGACCGGCGCCGTCAAGGTCACGCCGGCGCACGACTTCAACGACTTCGAGGTGGGGCAGCGCCACGGCCTCGAGCTACTCACCGTGATCGGCCTCGACGGCAAGATGAACGCCGAGGCGGGGCCGGTGGCCGGACTCGATCGCTTCGCCGCCCGCAAGAAGGTGAAGGAGCTCCTGGCCGAGAAGGGGCTCGACCGCGGGACGAAGCCGCACGTGCTGCCGCTCGGCCGCTGCCAGCGCTCCGAGACCGTGCTCGAGCCGCTGCTCTCGCAGCAGTGGTTCGTCCGGATCGAGCCGCTCGCGAAGCCCGCCATCGCGGCGGTGGAGGAGGGGAAGACCCGCTTCGTCCCCGAGGCGTGGACCAACACGTACATGGCGTGGATGCGCAACATCCACGACTGGTGCATCAGCCGCCAGCTCTGGTGGGGCCACCAGATCCCGGCCTGGTACTGCCCGGACGGCCACGTCACCGTCGCCCGCGAGGCGCCCGCGCGGTGCGCGACCTGCCAGAAGCAGGAGCTGCGGCAGGACGAGGACGTCCTCGACACCTGGTTCAGCTCGGGCCTGTGGCCCTTCTCGACCATGGGCTGGCCGGACCAGACGGCCACGCTCCGCACCTTCTACCCGACCTCCGTCATGGAGACCGGGCACGACATCATCTTCTTCTGGGTGGCCCGGATGATGATGATGGGCCTGCACTTCATGGGCGAGGTGCCCTTCCGCGACGTGTACCTGCATCCCATGGTGCGCGACGAGAAGGGCCAAAAGATGTCGAAGACGAAGGGGAACGTGATCGACCCCCTCGTCATCACCGAGCAGTACGGCGCCGACGCGCTGCGCTTCACGCTGGCGGCGCTCACCGCGCAGGGCCGCGACATCAAGCTCGCCAAGGAGCGCATCGAGGGCTACCGCGCCTTCGCCAACAAGCTCTGGAACGCGACGCGCTTCGCGCTCATGAACCTGGGCGGGTTCACGGTGGGCGAGGAGGACGTCCGCGCCGCCGCGCGCACGCCGGCCGACCGCTGGATCCTGGCGCGGCTGCAGCGGGCGGTGAACGAGACGGTGCAGGCGCTGGAGAGCTTCCGCTTCAACGACGCCGCCGGGGCGGTCTACCAGTTCGTGTGGCACGAGCTGTGCGACTGGTACATCGAGCTCTCGAAGGAGGCGCTCTACGGAGAGGACCCGGCGCAGAAGCGCGCGGCGCAGGCGGTCCTCACCCACTGCCTCGAGACCTCGCTGCGGCTCCTCCACCCGTTCATGCCGTTCATCACCGAGGAGCTGTGGCAGACGCTCCAGGCGCAGGTGGGCGGCCGGTGGGGCGCCTCGATCATGATCGCCCGCTACCCCGAGCCGGGCCCGGTGGACGAGGCGGCGGAGCGCGGCTTCGGGCCGGTGCTCGGCGTGGTCGAGGCGGTGCGCAACGTGCGCGGCGAGATGAACATCCCGTTCAAGGTCGCGCTGCGCGAGGTCCAGGTGGGCGCGCTCGCGCCGGAGGCGCTCGCCACCGTCCGCGAGGAGCAGGCCCGCGTGCTGCGCCTCGGCAACCTCGAGGGCCTGACGCTCTCGGCCCAGCCCACGCGCCGGGTCCCCGGCAGCGCGGTGGTGGTGGGGAGCGGCTTCGAGGTGCGCATCCCGCTCGCCGGGGCCGTGGACATGGCCGCCGAGCAGGCGCGCCTCGCCAAGGAGCTGACCCGGGTCGACGCCGATCTGGCGTCCCTGGAGAAGAAGCTGGCGAACCCGAGCTTCGTCGAGCGGGCGCCCAAGGACGTGGTGGAGAAGGACCGCGCGCGCGCGGAGGAGCTCAAGGAGAAGCGGCGGCGCCTCGAGGCGCACCGCGACATGCTGGCCGAAGCGGAGGGCACGACCATGACCGAGAACCCGAACCCGAATCCCACCGTGAACCCCAACCCCGAGCCGGCGCAGGCCCCTGCGCCGGTCACCGAGCCCGTCGGCGAGCCGGCCCCGGCCGTCGAGGCGAGCCCGGTCGAGACGCCGGCCGAGGCCGCCGCCGCCCCGGCGCCCGCGCCCGCCGCGCCTCGCGCGCCGGCGAAGAAGAAGCCGGCCGCCAAGGCCAAGGCGAAGCCCGCGGCCAAGGCGAAGGCGAAGCCGGCCAAGAAGGCGGCCAAGAAGGTCGCCAAGAAGGCCCCCGCCGCCCGGAAGGCCGCGAAGAAGCCGGCCAAGAAGGCCGCGAAGAAGGCTGCGCCGAAGAAGGCGGCCAAGGGCAAGGCCAAGGGCGCCCGCAAGGCGGCGCGCGGCCGGAGGTAGCACCGTGGCCCTCCTCCCAGCGCACGTCGAGCGGCTCGTCGAGCTGGCGCTGGAGGAGGACCTCTTCCTCGGCGACGCGACCAGCGACGCCACGCTCGATGCCCAGGCGACGGGCGAGGGGCGGTTCCTGGCCAAGGACGACCTCGTCCTGGCCGGGACCGCCGTCGCCGAGCGCGTCTTCGAGCGCCTCGGCGCCTCCTGCCGCTTCGACCGGCCGGACGGCGCCCGCGCCGCGAAGGGCGAATGGCTCGGGAGCGCGCGCGGTCCGCTGCGCGCGCTCCTCGCCGCCGAGCGCACCGCGCTCAACTTCCTGCAGCGCCTCTCCGGCGTGGCCACGCTCACCCGCACCTGCGCCGACGCGCTCGCCCGCGGCGGCGGCAAGACGCGGCTGCTCGACACCCGCAAGACCACCCCCGGCTGGCGCGCGCTGGAGAAGGCCGCGGTGCGGGCCGGCGGCGGCGTCAACCACCGCTTCGCGCTCGGCGACGGGGTGCTCATCAAGGACAACCACGTGGCCGCCTGCGGCGGGGTGGGGGAGGCGGTCCGCCGCGCCCGCGCCAGCGCCAGCGCGCTCCTGCGCGTCGAGGCGGAGGTCACCGATCTGGCCGGCCTCGAGGAGGCCATCGCGGCCGGCGCCGACATCGTGCTGCTCGACAACATGGACGACGCGGCGCTGGCGGAGGCGGTCCGCCTCGCGCGCGGGCGGGTGCTGCTCGAGGCGAGCGGCAACATGACGCTGGAGCGGCTGCCGCGGGTGGCCGCCACCGGCGTGGACTTCGTGTCGATGGGCGCGCTCACCCACAGCGCGCGCGCGGTGGACGTCTCGTTCGAGATCGCGCCCTCGTGACCGCCATGCCCGAGCCCGTCCGCGCCGGCAGCGAGGAGCTGGTGCTGGCCTTCCTGGCGGAGGCGGGCGACGACTACGTGTCGGGCGAGGCGATCAGCGACAAGCTCGGGCTGTCGCGGGCGGCGGTCTGGAAGCACGTGCGCGCCCTGCGCGCGCAGGGCTATCGCATCGAGGCCGCCCCGGCCCGCGGCTACCGCCTGCGCGAGATCCCCGACCGGCTCGGCGAGCTCGAGCTGCGGCCGCTGCTCAACACCCACGACGTCGGGCAGACGCTGCACTGGTACGAGGAGGTCGGCTCGACCAACGACGTCGCCAAGGGGCTCGCCGAGGAGGGCGCGCTGCACGGCGAGGTGGTGGTGGCCGAGCGCCAGACCGCCGGCCGCGGCCGGCGCGGGCGCAGCTGGAGCTCGCCGGCCCGGCGCAACGTCTACCTCTCCGCCGTGCTCCGCCCCGACCTCCCCCCGGCGCGCGCCCCGGAGCTGACGCTGCTGGCGTCGGTGGCGGTGTGCCAGGCGGTGCGGCAGGCGGGGGTGGCGGCGGCCGGCATCAAGTGGCCGAACGACGTGCTCGCCTCGGGCCGCAAGCTGGCCGGCGTCCTGACCGAGATGGCGGCCGAGGTGGAGCGGGTGCAGTGGGTGGTGATCGGCATCGGCGTCAACGTGAACGCCGCCGCGGCCGACTTCCCGGAGGAGCTGCGCGGCGTCGCGACGAGCCTCCTCCTGGAGCGCGGCGCGCCGGTGCCGCGGGCGCTCTTCGCGGCGGCCGTGCTCACCGCCCTCGAGGAGTGGCTCGACCGGCACGCCGACGAGGGCTTCGGGCCGGTCCGCGCCGCGTGGAGGGAAATGTCGGACACGCTCGGCCGCGAGGTGCGCATCCGCGGCGGCGCCGCCGAGCTCACCGGTGTCGCGGAGGACATCGACGAGGCCGGGGCGCTGCTGGTGCGCACGGCGACGGGCCTGGAGCGGGTGGTGGCGGGCGACGTCGAGCTGCTCCGGCCCGCCTAGCGCCCTCGCCCGCCGGGCGGGCTTCGTTGACCCTGGGGATGCCCACGGCTACGCTCTCGCCGTGCTGCTCGCGGTCGACGTCGGGAACACCAACACGGTGCTGGGGGCCTTCGAGGGGAAGGCCCTGCGCCGGCACTGGCGCGTCGAGACGAGCCACCGCCGCACCGCCGACGAGTACGGCATCCAGGTGCGCCAGCTCTTCGCCGCCGACGGCCTCGATCCGGACGCGGTCGACGCGCTGGCCGTCTCGAGCGTCGTCCCGCCGCTCGCCTCGACCCTCACCCGCATGAGCGAGCGGTACTTCGGCGTGAAGCCGCTCTTCGTGGGCCCGGGCGTCAAGACCGGCATGCCGATCCTGTACGAGGACCCGCGCGAGGTCGGGGCCGACCGGATCGTGAACGCGGTGGCGGCCTGGGATCGCTGGGCGTGCGGGATGGTGGTGGTGGACTTCGGGACCGCCACCACCTTCGACGCGGTCTCGCAGCGGGGCGAGTACCTGGGCGGGGCCATCTGCCCGGGGATCGGCATCTCCATGGACGCCCTCTTCGAGCACGCCTCGAAGCTGCCGGAGGTCGAGTTCATCCGGCCGGCGCACGTCATCGGCAAGAACACCGTCGCCTCCATGCAGAGCGGGCTCGTCTACGGCTACGTCGGGCTGGTCGACGGGATCTGCGCCCGCATGGCCGACGAGCTGGGCTTCTCGCCGCGGGTGGTCGCCACCGGCGGGCTGGCGCCGCTCATCGCGGGCGTCTCCCGCACCATCGCGGAGGTCGACGAGCACCTGACGCTGAGCGGCCTGCGCCTCATCCACGAGCGGAATCGATGACCGACGGAGCGCGGACGGGGCGGGAGCGCGTGGCGCCGCCCGAGGCGACGGCGACCTTCGAGGAGGGCCTCGCCCGCTACCGCGAGGGCGACGCGGCGGCGGCGCACGCGCTGTTCGAGCGCTCGCACCGGCGCGCGCCGTTCGAGGCGCGCTTCATGTCCTGGTACGGCCTCACGCTGGTGCTGGTGGAGCGGAACTCGAACCTGGGCATCCTCTACTGCGATCAGGCGCTGCGCGTCGCCGGGCCGGAGCCCGAGCTGCTCCTCAACCAGGCGCGGGCGCACCTCGCGCTCGGCCAGCGCGACCGCGCGGTGCGGTCGATCGCGCGCGGGCTGGCCGCCGCGCCCCTCGACCCGTCGCTCCAGTCGGCGCAGGCGTGCATGGGCTGGCGCCGCCGGCCGGTGCTCCCCTTCCTCGGCCGCGGCAACGTCGTGAACCGCTGGCTGGGCCGGCTGCGGCACCGCTGGGCGCGCAAGCTGCACCCCGTGCCCGAGGTGCCGCCGATGATGCTGGGGCTCCTGCCCCCGGGCGCGCCGGCCGCCCTGCCGGCCCCGGCCGAGCCGCCGGGGGAGGGGTGATGGCGGACGCCCCGACGCTGGAGGCCCTCCCCAAGCCGCTGCAGAAGCACGCCGACCCCAAGGCGCCGCTGCCGCTGCGCATGATGGGCGCGAAGGGCCTCGTGCCGATGACGGCCCCGGCCGACCTCGCCACGCTGCTCTACCTGCTCGCCTCCGACGCCGAGGAGGCGGTGCGCGCCACCGCCGCCAAGACCGCCGAGGGGCTGCCGGACAAGCTCTACGGCGTGGCGCTGCGCTCCGACGCCCTCGCCGGCGAGGTCCTCGACTGGCTGGCCGACCGGCTCGCCGCGAAGGACGCTGCGCTCGAGCTCGTCCTCCTCAACCCGGCCACGAAGGACGAGACCGTGGCGCGCCTCGCGCCCGCCGTCTCCCAGCCGCTGGCCGAGATCATCCGGCAGAACGAGCTCCGCCTGCTCCGCTGCGACGACATCGTCCGCGGGCTGTGCAAGAACCCGAACGCGCTCGCCTCGACGGTGGACGGCGCCTGCGAGTTCTGCGTCCGCAACGGGCTCACGCTCCTCGACGTGCCGCAGCTCGTGGCGGCGCACCTGCGCGTCCACGGGGTGGACCCGACCGCGGCGCCGCCAGCGGAGGACACCGCCCAGGAGCTCATGCGCGACTACTCCGCCGAGCTGGTGGAGGAGACGCAGCCGGTGACGCAAGCGGAGACCCCGGTCGAGCAGCAGAAGAAGCTCAACATGACGCAGCGGGTGCTGCGCATGTCGGTCTCCGACAAGATCAAGCTCGCCACCCTGGGCAACAAGGAGGCGCGCACGCTCCTCCTGCGCGACTCCAACAAGCTCGTCTGCATGGCGGCGGTGACGAGCCCGCGCATCACCGACGGCGAGATCATGACCATCGCCACCTCGCGCACGGTGAACACGGACGTGCTCCGGCACATCTACACCGCGCGCGAGTACCTCAAGGTCTACGCCATCAAGATGGCGCTGGTGAAGAACCCCAAGGTCCCGCTGCCCACCGCGCTCAAGTTCCTCTACACGCTGCAGGAGAAGGACATCAAGGAGCTGGCGCGGGACCGCAACGTGCCGCAGACGATCCAGTCCCAGGCGAAGGCCTGGATGATGAAGAAGGAGGCCGCGTCCAAGGGGACGGCCTCCGACAAGCACTGAGCGCGCGATGGGAGCCCCCGCCGCGGCGGCCCCGGTGCGGATGGCCCGGGCCCTCTGGATCTCGGCCGCGACCATGGCGTCGCGGGTGCTCGGGCTCGTCCGCGATCAGCTCTTCGCGGCTCTGGTGGGCGCGAACGTCTTCTCGGACGCCTACATCGCGGCCTTCCGGATCCCGAACCTCCTGCGGGACCTGTTCGCCGAGGGGGCGCTCTCGGCCGCCTTCGTCCCCACCTTCGCCGACTACCAGCGCAACCGCGGGCAGGGCGAGGCGTTCCGCCTGGCGAACCTGGTCCTGGGCCTCATCGTGGTGGTGGTGGGCGCGCTCACGCTGGTGGGCGTGCTGCTCGCGCCGCAGGTGGTGGCGCTGGTGGCCCCCGGCTTCTCGGAGCAGTGGGAGCTCACCGTCCTCCTCACCCGCATCATGATGCCGTTCCTCCTGCTCGTCTCGCTGTCGGCGGCGGTGATGGGCATGCTCAACGCGCAGTCGCGCTTCACCGCGCCGGCGATCGCCCCCGCCCTCTTCAACGTGGGGTCGATCGCGGTCGGCCTGGGGCTCTGGGCGGCCGGGGCGGGGCCGGTGAAGGCGGTGGTGGGCTGGTCGGCCGGCACGCTCCTCGGCGGGCTCCTGCAGCTGCTCGCGCAGTGGCCGAGCCTGCGCGCCACCGGGTTCCGGTTCCGGCCTCGGCTCGCCGGCGCGCGCCGCGAGCCGGGCGTCCGCCGCATCGGCCGGCTCATGGCGGCGGCGGTGGTCGGGCTCTCCGCGACCCAGGTCAACATCGTCGTGAACACCATCTTCGCCTCGCACCAGCGCGGGGCGGTGAGCTGGCTCAACTTCGCCTTCCGCCTGATGCAGTTCCCGCTCGGCGTCTTCGGCGTCGCCATCGCCACCGTCGCCGGGGCGGGGGTGGCGCAGAAGGCGGCGGCCCGCGACCTGCCGGCCGTGAAGGACACCCTCGGCTCGGCGCTGCGGATGGTCGCCTTCCTCAACGTCCCGTCGGCGGTCGGGCTCATGGTGCTCGCCGAGCCGATCATCGCCCTCATCTACCAGCACGGGCGCTTCGGGGCGGCCGACACCGCCGCCACCGCGCAGGCGCTGCTCTTCTACGCCATCGGCCTCTACGCGTACTCCGGGGTGAAGGTCTTCGCGCCCGCGTTCTACGCGCTCGACGAGGCGCGCGTCCCGGTGCTGGGGAGCTTCCTCGGGATGGCCGCCAACGTGGCGCTCAACGTGACGCTCTACCCGGTCCTCGGCTTCCGGGGGGTGGCGCTGGGGACGTCGCTCGCCGCGACGGTGAACTTCGCCGTCCTGGTGGTGGCCTGGCGCCGGCGGCACGGCGGGCTCGGGGGGGCGGGGATCGGTCCCCAGCTCGCGCGCGTCCTCCTGGCGTCCGCGGCGCTGGCCGGCACCGCCTGGGGCGCGCACGCCTGGCTGGCGGGCGCGCTGCGCTGGCACGGCCTCGCGCGCCAGCTCGCGCTGGCGTTCGTCCCCATCGCCGCCGCGGCCGCGGTGTATCTCGTCGCGGCGCGGCTCCTCGGGGTGCGAGAGCTCTCCGACTTCGCCGGGGCGGTGCGCCGCCGCCGCGGGCGCCCGCCCGTTCGCGCGTGACCAGAGGGGCCCGCCCAGCGCGTGAGCCCCGGTAGCGGGCTTCTCCTCGCGAGACCCTCGCGCCTAGCTTTCCACGGTCGCGCTTTCGCGAGCGGGAGGCAGGATGGCCATGAACGGGAGCAGGGACGTGACCGAGGGCGCGCGGGAGACGATGCGCCAGGTCCAGGACAGGGTGAGCGACGGGATGGAGGGCCTGCGCGGCTACGCCGACACGGCGGACAGCGCCATCCGCGACTTCGCGCGCGAGCGGCCGATGATGGCCATCGCCTGCGCGGTGGGGCTCGGCTTTCTCATCGGGCGGCTCGCCTCGCGGGCCTGAGAGGAGCGCACATGGCGGCGGAAGGCTTGGGCGCGATGGATCCGCAGCAGATCGCGGAGGCGGTCTCGGCGGTGAAGGACCAGGTGCTGGAGGCCGTGCAGCAGGCGAGCGAGCGCCTGGAGGTCGAGCGGCGGATGCGCGAGAACCCCTGGCTCGTGCTCGGCGTCGCGGCCGGCGCGGGGTTCCTGCTGGGCGGCGGGCTCTGGCCCGCGCTGCGGCCGGTGGTGAAGGCGGCGACCCGGACCGCGCTCTCCCCCTCGAACCTGGTCGCGGTGATCGCGGCCCTCGGCGCGTTCAAGGCGGCGCAGGGCGCCGCGAGCGAGGTGGAGAACGAGCAGGAGCCCACGCCGACCGCGCACTGAACCCCGAGCTGGGGTCCATTCCCGGACGCACGGTCCGGGGTGGGGCGCGCCGTCGCACACCCAAGGGGCCGCACGCTCCGTCTTGCCGCACCCCCGGTCCTTCCGGCACCATCGAGGCTGCGAGGGCAGGCCGATGACGCAGGTGACGCGCACCCCGACGGGGGCGGTGCTGGTCCAGGTGGAGGGTACCTTCGACGCGGTGGCCGCGCGCGAGGTGCGCGCGCGGCTGCGCGCGCTCCCGCCGGACGCGCAGGTGGTGGTCGACTTCGGGAGGGTCCGCGAGTTCCTGGACGTCGGGGTGGCGTTCATGGCCCCGTGGTTCCTGGAAGCTCACGCGCAGCCGGTGGCCGTCCGCGGTCTGCGGCAGCACCAGCGCCGGCTGTTCCGGTACTTCGGCGTGGACCTCGACGGGCTCCGCGCCGCGGTCCTCGACTCCGAAGCGGCGCGCTGAGCGCGCGGGCCCGCGGGAGCCGCGGCGAGCTACTCCCGCCTGGGCTGGACCTCGGCGGAGGCGGCCGGCGCGGCGGCCGAGCGCTCCTCGAGGAGCTGCTGAGCGATCGCGAGGGCCTTGCGCGCCTTCTCGCGGATCTTCTCGTCGCCCTTGATCTTCTGGTACGCCTTCACGACGCGCTCCTCGTGCTTGCCGATCTGCGCCTCCAACTCGGCGACACGGCGCTCGCGCTCCGCCAGCGACCGCTCGATGCCAGCGCGGGCCGAGGCGGCCGTGCCATGGGCCTCGGCCAGCTCGGCGCGGACCGCCTCCAGCTCCGGCTGCAGGGTCGCGAGGGCGCTCTCGTGCTCGGCCGCGCGCGCCTGGGCCTCGCGCAGCTCCCGCGCCAGCTCCTCGGCGCGCTCGCGCGCCTGGTCCGCTTCCCCGCTGGTGCGCGCCGCCTCCTGCCGGGCGGCCTCGGCCTCGCGCTGCAGCTCCGCGAGCTGCTTCTCGGCCGCCTGGGCCCGCGCCTCGGCCGCGCGCCCCGACTCCTCGGCCTGCGCGGCGCGCTGCTCCGCCTCGCGGGCGCTCGACTCCAGCGCGAGCCGGGCGGTCTCCTCGCGGGTGGCGCGGGTGGCGCTCTCCTGCGCCTGCTCCTGCGCCAGGTGCGCCTGCTCCTCGGCCGCCTCGCGCGCGGCGATCGCGGCCGCCGCCCAGTCCTGCTGCTCCTTCAGCGCGGCCTGGACCTCGGCCAGCTCGCGCTCGAGCGCGGCGATCCGCGCGTCCGACTGCGCCTGCGCCTGCGCCGCGGCGCGCGCGGCCTCGGCGGCGAGGGCAGGGGCGGGCGGCGCGGCCGGGGTGGGGGCCGGAGCGGCCGCGCGGGCCGGGCGAGCCGCGAGTGGCGGCGGGGGGGGCGGCGGCGGCTCCACCTCGAGCCCGGCGCGGCGCAGCAGGTCCTCGCCGCTCGGGGTCGTCGCGTCCTCGTCGGCGAGCAGCGCCTTGGGGTCCGGCAGCTCCGCCTCGAGCGGATCGTCGGCGCCGAGCGCGGCCAGCGCGGCGTCGGCCTCGTCGCCGAGCTGATCGACCTCGGGCGACGGCGTGGCCTCCGCGGCCAGCGGCGGCTCCACCTCGAGCGCCAGGGCGAGCTCGTCCGGGCCGGAGTCCACCGGCGCGGCCGGCGCGGCGGGCGCCGCCGGCGCGCCGTCGAGGGCCGTCATCGCGGTCGCGTCGTCGCTGGCGAGGCTGTTGAAGGCGTCGTCGAGCAGCCGGAGGTCGTCGTCCTCGGCCGGGGCCGGCGCGGGCGCCGCGTCGAGCTCCGCCGCCGCCGCGCCGAGGGACTCGAGCTCCTCGACGTCGTCGAGGGTGACGAGCTCGTCGGCGGACGCGGTGTCGGCGGGCAGCTCCACCAGCCCGGCGATGGTCTTCAAGAGCTCGGCCGGCGCGAAGGGCTTGATGAGGTAGTCGTCCGCGTGGGTCTTCAGCTTCCGGTGCTGGTCGAAGGTGTCGGTGGTCGCCTCGGCGCTGATGATGACGAGCGGGATCGTCCGGAGCGCGTCGTCCTTCTTGAGCTTGTTGCAGATCGAGTACCCCGACATCTTCGGGAGCTCGACGCACAGCACGATGAGGTCGGGCCGGTCCACTCGCGCCAGATCGAGACCCTCCTTGCCGTCGGCGGTGACGCGCGCCTGGAGCCCGCGCGCCTCGATGGCCGCGGACATCTCCTGCGCGAACGCGCCGTCGCTCTCGATGAGGAGGATCTTCTTGGCCATCTCAATTCCCGAAGGGGTGGAGGCGCAGGCGCGGCGACGCGCCAGAACCGCGAAATACCGGCCGAATTCTACGGGGGAGCGGGAACCGCTGTCAAAAACGGGGCTACCGCTCGCCGCCGGCCTGCGCGGCCTCGACCAGCTTGCGGAGGTCGTCCTCGTCCAGGTCGGAGACCAACGAGTAGACGATCTCGTTCCGCCGCCAGACGGCGACGTTGTAGCCGCGCGCGTTGATGAGCCGCACGGCGGCCGGGCCCGCGCGCAGCATGCGGACGACGTCCGGGAAGTGGCGCTCCGGGTCGTCGAGGATGAAGAGCCCGAGGTGCCCGCGCGGGAGGTCGTAGCGCATGTAGGCCGCCGGGCGGTCCTGGATGTGCGACAGGCGCGCACCGACCAGGCGCACCTCGGCCCGGTGGAACTGGGGGGGAGCGGCGTTGAAGTCGAGCTTCCCCGCGAACCAGTGCGCCACCGACTCGGGCCCGACCGAGGCGGCGGTGACCTCGAGCGGGAGGTCGCGGGTGTGCTTGCGGACCGCCTCCTCCACGAGCGGGTCGGCCCCTCCGTTGGTCGCGAGCACCACCAGCACCCCGGCCGCGCACGCGGCCAGGGCCGCGATGGGCAGGGGCGACAGCGCGCGCCGCCAGAGGGGGCGGCGCTGGTGCGCGAGCGCCTCGTGGATGCGCTCGCGGAGCTCGGCCGGAGCGCGGCCGGCGGGTGTCGCCGCTCCGAAGGCGCTCCGCAGCCGCGCCCGCAGCGCGCACCGCACCCGCCCTTCGGTGTCGGCCTGCGCGCGGCAGGCGGTACAGGCCGCGAGGTGCGCGTCGGCCTCGGCGCGCTCCGCCCCGTCCAGCTCGCCGTCGAGGTAGGCGTCGAGCGCGCGCGACAGCTCGGTGCAGTCCATCGCGGCGCTCAGCTCGTGCGGGTCGGTGGACATGGAGCGCCCGGGAAGGGAGAGGCTAGGCCGTCTTGCCGCGACGGCGCCGGAAGGCCTCGAGGTCGAGCGCCTCGGCGCCCTCGGCGGCGCGGAGCACGCCCGAGACGACCGCGTAGCCGGCCAGCGCCTTCTGCAGGAGCCTGCGGCCGCGGTAGAGGCGGCTCATCACGGTGCCCACCGGCACGTCGAGGATCTCGGCGATCTCCTTGTAGGAGAACTCCTGGAGGTCCGCGAGGATGACCACCATCCGGAAGTCGATGGGGAGCGAGTCGACCGCCCGGAGCACGTCGTCGGAGAGCAGCCGGTCGAAGAAGAACTGCTCGGGGTTGGCGGCGTACTCGCTCGCCTCGCGCGAGATGAAGCGCTCGTGGACCGCCTCGCGCTCGGAGCCCTCGACGATGCTGCGCTCCTTCACCGTCCGGCGGTACCGGTTGATGAAGGTGTTGGTGAGGATCTTGAAGAGCCACGCCTTGATGTTGGTGCCGCGCTCGAACTTGTCGAAGAAGCGGAACGCGCGCAGGAACGTGTCCTGGACGAGGTCCTCCGCGTCGCGCTCGTTCTTCGTCAGCCGGAGCGCGGCCGAGTAGAGGGGGTCCACGTGCTTCATGGCCAGCCCCTCGAACTCGTTGCGGGTCACGTCATTCTTCTGGAGATCGAACATTCCGCGGGAGCCCCCATCCGAACTCTATTCCGGCCCGGTGCCGGACGCCTCATGGCCTCGCCTCCAAAACGAGCGGGCGGGCGGTGACATTCCCGCCCCGTGAGGAGACGGGAAGGTAGGCGTGTGTAGGCCGCACGTGCGCGCTGTACGTCCAGCGCCTACCCGGCGGCGGGCGCCTGGGCGAGCGCCGGCCCGAGCTCCGCGCAGGGCCGGCCCAGGCTGTCCGCCACCGCCCGGTAGGTGAGGTGACCGCCCGCGGTGTTCACGGCGCGGGCGAGGGCGGGATCGTCCCGGACGGCGGCGGCCACCCCGTGCGCCGCGAGGCGGCGCGCGTAGCCGATGGTGGCGTTCGTCAGCGCGAAGGTGCTGGTGCGGGCCACGGCCCCCGGCATGTTCGTCACGCAGTAGTGCACCACCCCGTCGAGCACGAAGGTGGGGGCGTCGTGGGTCGTGGGGCGGGTGGTCTCGAAGCAGCCGCCCTGGTCCACCGCCACGTCGACCAGCACCGAGCCCGGCGACATCCGCTTCACCATCTCGGCCGTGACCAGCCGCGGGGCGCGCGCCCCGGTGACGAGCACCGCCCCGACCACCAGGTCGGCGTCGACGAGCTGCGCCGCGACGGTGTGGGCGTCGGAGTAGAGGGTCGTGACCCGGCCGCCGAAGACGTCGTCGATCCAGGCCAGCCGGTTCAGGTTGACGTCGAGCACGGTCACGTCGGCGCCCAGGCCCACCGCCATCTTGATGGCGTTCGCGCCCACGGTGCCGGCGCCGAGCACCACCACCTTGCCGTGGCGGACGCCGGGCACGCCGCCGAGCAGCACGCCCTTGCCGCCGTGCTCCTTCTGGAGCGAGGCCGCGCCCACCTGGATCGACATCCGCCCCGCCACCTCGCTCATGGGCCGGAGCAGCGGGAGCGACCCGTCGGCGAGCTGGAGCGTCTCGTAGGCGAGCGCCGTGACCTTGCGCTCGAGGAGCGCGTCCACGAGGTGCGGCTCCGCGGCGAGGTGCAGGTAGGTGTAGAGGATCTGCCCGGGGCGCATCCGCCCGTACTCGGCGGCGATGGGCTCCTTCACCTTCACGATCAGCTCGGCCTCGGCCCACACCGCCTCGGCCGACGGCGCGAGCTGGGCGCCCGCCGCCGCGTACTCCGCGTCGGGGATGCCGGCGCCGAGCCCGGCGCCCGCCTCGACCACCACGCGGTGGCCGTCGCGGACGAGCGCGTGTGCGCCCGCCGGCACCAGGCCGACGCGGTACTCGCGGGTCTTCGTCTCCTTCGGAACGCCGACGATCACGGGTGCCTCCCTCCGGGCCGCGGGTTATAACCCGCGCCGCCGTTGCCGTTGCCGTTGCCGTTGCCGCGGGCGCGCGCGCCCGCTCGGTCCGACTCCTGCCGATGCGCTACCGCCTCCTTTTCGCAGACGCCCAGGGCGTCGTCTACGACCACCCGCGCCTGCTGGCGGCGGTGCGGTCCGGTGACACGGTGCGTCCGGCCGCCGCGGGCGAGCGCGCCGCACCGCTGCCTCCGGGCGCGAGCCTGTGCCTCCTGCCCGGGCGCCGCCCGGTCGGCGTCGACCCGGCCACCGGCGAGGTGGTCGCGCTCTCCGAGGTGAAGGTCGGCCGGCGCACGTTCGTGCCGCACGCGGTCGGCGCCACGCTCCCGCCCGGCTGGACGCGCGCGCTGCTGCCGGCGGCGGCGCGGCCGCCGCTCCCCACCGCCGAGGCGCCCATCCTGCCGCAGTGGGCCTACACCGCCGCCGCGCTCGGCGCGCGCGGCCCGGTGGTCTTCGCGCTGCACACCGACCGGCGGCGGCACTGGAGCCCGGCCACGCACTCCACCCCCGACCTGGCGCGCCGCGTGGAGGCGCGGCTCGCCGGGAGCGGCAACCCCATCTGGCGGCAGATCGCGCGCTGCGCGCTGGAGTGGCGCTGCTTCACCGCCCAGAACACCTTCTACGGCCGCGACGAGGGCGCCATCCCGTCCTCGGCGGCCTGCAACGCCGCCTGCGTGGGCTGCCTCTCGGAGCAGGAGGAGGGGCTGCCGCCCTCCTCGCACGAGCGCATCGCGCGCTCGCCGACGGCGGAGGAGATGGCCGAGGTGGCGGCCGAGCACCTCGCGAGCGCCCGCGGCCGGCCCATGGTGAGCTTCGGGCAGGGCTGCGAGGGCGAGCCGCTCCTGCGGTGGAAGGAGATCGCGCGCGCCATCCGGCTCGTCCGGGCGCGCACCGCCCGCGGCTCCATCCACCTCAACACCAACGGCTCCCTCACCCGCGGGCTCGAGGCGCTCCTCGACGCCGGCCTCGACGCCTGCCGCATCTCGCTCAACAGCGCCTCGCCGTCGCTCTACGCCTCCTACTACCGGCCGGACGGCTACGCGCTCGCGGACGTCGTCCGGTCCATGGAGCTGGCGGTCGCGCGCGGCGCCTACCTGTCGCTCAACCTCCTCACCTTCCCCGGGGTGACCGACCGGGCGGAGGAGGCGGAGCGGCTGTGGCGGCTCGTGGCGCGGGTCCGGCCGCACCAGGTGCAGACCCGCTCGCTCGCCATCGACCCGGACCTCTACCTGGCCCTGGCCCGCGGGCGCGGCGGCGGCGGCGCGCCCATCGGCATGCAGGCGCTCCTCGAGGGGCTCCGGCGCGCGCGGCCGGGGCTCGTCATCGGCAACTTCTCGCGGGCGAAGCGCGAGCGCGCCACGCCCGCCCCGCGGCGCGGCGGGCGCGGGGCCCGGGTGAATGCATGAACGACGTCGTCGAGGCCAGGCTCACGCTCCAGAAGGATCTCGCGCGCCACCTGCGCGCCGGCCACCCCTGGGTGTTCCGCAAGGCGGTGGAGAAGGCGCCGAAGGGGCTCGCGGCGGGGGCGGTGGTGGACGTGGTCGAGGGCGACCGCTTCGTCGCCCGCGGCTACTACGACCCGCTCTCCGCCATCGCCGTGCGCATCCTCACCCGCGAGCCGGCCGAGGCGGTCGACGCGGCGTTCTGGACGCGGCGCGTGCAGCGGGCGCTGGCGCTCCGCAAGGAGCTCGTCCAGGGCACCACCGGCTACCGCCTCGTCCACGGCGAGGCCGACGGGCTGCCCGGGGTCGTCGCCGACCGGTACGACCGCTGGGTGGTGCTGAAGCTCTACTCGGCCGGGCTCACCCCGCACCGCGGGCGCATCGTGGAGGCGCTGCGCGAGGCGCTCGGCGGCGAGCTGGCCGGGGTCTACGGCCGCGACGAGATCCCCCACGACGAGGAGGACGAGGGCAGCGCGCCGGAGGGGCGGGTGCTGTGGGGCGAGGCGCCGCCGGAGCTCATCGCCATCGACGAGCACGGCATGAAGATGCTGGTGGACGTGCGCCACGGCCAGAAGACGGGCACCTTCCTCGACCAGCGCGAGAACCGGCTCCTCGTGCGCGGCCTGGCGCGGGGGCGGGCCGAGGCGCTCAACTGCTTCTCCTACACCGGCGGATTCTCGGTGGCGGCCGCCCTGGGCGGCGCGCGGCACGTGGTGAGCGTGGACGTGGACCGGGACGCCATCGCGCTCGCCCGCGACAACTTCCGCCAGAACGGCCTCGACCCGGCCGACCACGCCTTCGCCGCCGAGGACGCCTTCGAGCTCCTCGCCCGCTACAAGCGCGAGGGGCGCCGCTTCGACCTCGTGGTGTGCGACCCGCCCGCGTTCGCCAAGTCGCAGAAGGCGGTGGAGTCGGCGCTGGCGGGCTACGCCTCGCTGAACCGCGCCGCGCTGGCGGTGCTCGCCCCGGGCGGCCTGCTCGTCACCGCCAGCTGCAGCGCCCGCGTCTCCGCCGACCAGTTCTACGACGCCGTGCGCGAGGCGGCCTTCAAGGCGCGGGTCGACCTGCAGCTGGTGGAGGAGCGGCGCCAGCCCCCCGATCACCCGGTGAGCCCGCAGTTCCGGGAGGGGCGCTACCTGAAGCTCCTCGTCTACCGCCGCGCCGCATAGCGTCGCCCCAGGCCATCCCCCACAGCACCGCCACCCCGCACAGGAAGACGGCGCGCCAGGCGCGCGGCACGCGCGGCCAGCTGAAGCGCGCCGGGGGTGAGGCCGGATCGCGCGCGACGAGCGCCTCGCCGAGCGGCGGCGGCGCGGGGGTGGCGCGGCGGTAGGCGAGCGCGAGGAGGGCCACCGCGCCGCCCGCGGCGGCGAGCATGAGCGCCGCGCCGCCCGCGACCTCCGGCGCGTGGGCGCGCATCGCCGCCAGGTCGCCCTCGCCGCCGCCCAGCACGGCCAGCCCGGCCCCGAGGGCGTTGTTCGCGACGTGCGCCACCGCCGACGGCCAGAGCGAGCCGGACCGCCAGGCGAGCCAGGCGTAGAGCGTGCCGAGCGCGAAGACGGCGGTGAAGCGCACCGGATCGAGGTGCACCACCGCGAAGAGCAGGCCGGACAGCGCCAGGGCAGCCCCGGTGCGGTAGCGCGTCCGGAGCGCGGTGAGCACCCAGCCCCGGAAGCAGAGCTCCTCGCACACCGGCGCCACCGCCGCCGCCGCGAGCCACACCCCGAGCCGCTCGCGCGGCGGCAGCTCCAGGATCTTGCGCGTGAGGTCGAAGCCCTCCACCCAGCGGGCGGGGAGCGCCAGCGAGGTGAGCGACATGAGCGCGCCGGCGGCGAGGAAGGCGGCGACCCCGATCGCGAGCGCCAGCGCGACGGCGGCCGCCGGAGGGCGCCGGGCGAGCAGGAGCGCCGGGCGGGCGCGGTAGCCGCAGCCGAGCGGCGCCAGCACCGCCGGGAGGACCAGCAGCGCGAGCTGGCTCACGACGAGCCCGAGCGAGGGGCTCGCCGCCTGCGCGAGGCCGCCCAGGACCGTGTAGAGCGGGAGCACCAGCGCCACGAAGAGGAGCGCGGCGTGGCGCGGCGGGGCGGCCGGGCCGGGCGGCGCGGCGGGCGGCGGGAGCGCTTCGAGCGGCGCGATCGGGGCGTCGGGCTCGGGGGGGAGGGTGTCCAAGGGTGGGATGATAGGCCGGCGGCGGCCCGCGTGCCCCTTCCGCGCCGCGCGCCGCCCGAGGCTGGCCGCCCCGCTCGCCCGGGCGCTCGGCTAGGATGACGGCCATGCACGACTTCTCCGGGAGGACGGTGGTCCTGGGCGTGGGCGGCGGCATCGCCGCCTACAAGGCCTGCGAGCTGGCGCGCCTGTTCGTGAAGGGCGGCGCGCAGGTGCGGGTGGCGATGACGCCGGCCGCGACGCGCTTCGTGGGCCCGCTCACCTTCCAGGCCCTCACGGGCGCGCCGGTGCTGGTCGATCTGCTCGCGCCCGAGGCGGACCGCGCCTACGGGCACCTCGCGCTGGCCCGCGCCGCCGACCTGCTCGTCGTCGCGCCCGCCACCGCCGATCTGATCGCGCGGCTGCGCGCCGGGATGGCCGACGACGCCGTCACCACCACCGCCCTCGCCTGCGAGGCGCCCTGCCTCCTCGCGCCGGCCATGAACACCCGCATGTGGCAGAACCCGGCGGTGCGCGAGAACGTGGCTGCGCTGGCGCGGCGCGGGTGGGAGGTGGTCGGCCCGGCCGCGGGCGCGCTCGCCGATGGCGACGTGGGGGAGGGGCGGCTGGCGGAGCCGGGCGACATCGCCGACGCCGCGGCGCGGCTCCTCGGCAGCCGCGATCTCAGCGGCCGGCGCGTGCTCGTCAGCGCCGGCCCCACCCGCGAGCCGCTCGACCCGGTCCGCTTCATCTCAAACCCATCCACCGGGAAGATGGGGTTCGCGGTGGCGCGGGTGGCAGCCCGCCGCGGCGCGGAGGTGGTGCTCGTGACCGGGCCGGTGGACCTGCCCGATCCGCCCGGCGTGCGGACCATCCGCGTCGTGACGGCGGAGGAGATGGCGAGCGCCGTCGAGGAGGAGGCGCGCGAGATCGACCTCTACGTCGGCGCGGCCGCCGTCTCCGACTTCAAGCCCCGCGTCGCGGCGGCCACCAAGAAGAAGAAGTCGGACGAGGACGAGGAGGTCACGCTCACGCGCACGCCCGACATCCTCGCCGCGCTGGGCAAGCGCTTCGCCGGGAAGGCGGAGGCGCCCATCCTGGTCGGCTTCGCGGCCGAGACCGAGGCGCTCCTGCAGAACGCGCGGAAGAAGCTGGCCGCCAAGCGCTGCGACCTGGTGGTCGCGAACAAGGTGGGCCGCCCGGGAGTCGGCTTCGCGAGCGACCGCAACCGCGTCACCCTGGTCGGCCCCGGCGAGCGGGCCAACATCGAGGGGACGAAGGAGCAGGTGGCGGACGCGATCCTGGACTGGGTGGTGCCGGTGCTGGAGGAGCGGCGGCCGCGGGGGTAGGGCTAGGCGGCCATCCGCGACAGCGCCGGGGGCAGCACCAGCGCCCCCTGGATGCCGCGGCGGAAGCTCTCGCGCGCCTCGATCGACACCTCCCGCGCCAGCGCCAGCGGCAGCCGCCGGTGGCGGCGCGCCAGCTCGCGGCGGAGGCGCCCGGCGAGGAGCAGGTTGCGGCCGCCGGTGGCGTCGGCGCGCGCCGCCTGGCAGCGCTCGCCCTCGCGCAGGAGGCCCAGGATCGCCTCCACCGCGAGCGCGTTCGTCTCGCGCACGAGCTCGTCCTCGAGCGGCAGGTGGCGGGGGCGCGCCAGCAGCCCGCGCGACAGCGTCTGGAAGCGCGCGTGCCGGGCGCTCGCGAGCAAGGAGCCGAAGAGGCCCTTCGAGAGCGGGAAGGGGATGACCGAGGCGTGCGGCATCGCCCGCTCGAGGAGGGCGTCGTGATCGCGGTAGGCGCGGGCGCTCACGCGGCGCGCCACCTCGGAGAGCGCCGGGTCCTGCCGCTGGTCGTAGCGCAGCTCCCAGTAGGCGTGGCCGGTGCGGGGGCGGTGGAAGGACGCCACCGTCTGGTACGGCACGAAGTAGTTGTGCGCCACGGTGTCCGCGGCGAGGTGGGCCAGGAAGCCGAGCGCGAACGCCTCCTCGGCGGCGGTGCTGGCGGCGCGGCGGACGTTGAAGCCGACCTTCCAGTTGTGACAATGGTAGACGAACCGGGCCAGGTTCTTGCCGACCACGATGTCGGCCGCGAGGGAGCCGTAGAGGAACTCGTTCGCGAACTCGGTGAGGAGCGAGCGCGTCGGCCCGGGGACCGAGCCGAGCTGCTCGAGCGCCTGAGCCGAGAAGCCGAGGTGGGCGAGCGGGCCCCAGGCGTGCGCGGCGGTGGGGACGACGAGGAGGACCAGCGCGACCACGGCGAGCGAGGCGAGGCTGGCGAACCGGAGCTGTCGGTCGCTCATGAGGCGGCGGATTCTAGGGATCGCGCCCGAGGGGCGGCAACGGCGCGGAGCGAGGTGCAGGTGAGCGAAGGCGCACACGAGACTACCCGCGAGCTGGAGCGGATCCGCGCCGAGGCGCGGGCGCACCTCGAGTGGCTGCGGGACGCGGGGGTGGGGGAGATCGAGGGGGGGCGGGCGGTTTCGACCTCGACCGCGACCTCGACCTCGACCTCGACCTCGACCGCGACCGCGACCGCGACCGCGACCGCGGCTTCGACCGCGGCCGTCACAAATGGTGAAAAGGGCTGCGGCTCCCCCGCGCTCCTCGCGGTACGCACCGAGCTCGGCGACTGCGCCCGCTGCAAGCTCGGGCCCGGGCGCACGAAGCTGGTCTTCGGCGTGGGGAACCCGTCCGCCGAGCTCATGTTCGTGGGCGAGGGGCCGGGCGCGGACGAGGATCAGCAGGGCGAGCCGTTCGTCGGCAAGGCGGGCCAGCTCCTCACCAAGATGATCGAGGCGATGGGTTACCGGCGCGAGGAGGTCTACATCGCGAACGTGGTGAAGTGCCGGCCGCCCGGGAACCGCGACCCGGAGCCGGACGAGATCGCCGCCTGCGAGCCGTTCCTGAAGGCGCAGATCGCGGCCGTGCGGCCGAAGGTGGTGGTCGCGCTCGGCCGCTTCGCGGTGCAGACGCTGCTCCGCGACCCGACCCCCATCACCAAGCAGCGGGGCCGCTGGCGCGATTACGAGGGCGTGAAGCTCATGCCGACCTTTCACCCCGCCTACCTGCTCCGCAACCCACCCGAGAAGGCCCGGGCGTGGCAGGATCTGCAGCTCGTCATGAAGGAGCTGGGGAAGGTCCCCCCCGTGAGGTGAACCATGCGCGCCGCGGTCCTCGCCCTCACCCTCGCGGCCGCGCTCGCGCCCTCCGGCGCCGCCCCGCCGCCGGGCGCCTCCGCCGCCGCGCCGCCGCGCGTGCTCCACCTCTCCGTCCAGGATGCCATCACGAGCGGCACCGCCGAGTACGTGGCGGCGGGGCTCGCGCGCGCCCAGGCCGAGGGCTACGACGCGGTCGCCATCACGCTCGACACCCCGGGCGGCCACCTCGACGCGACCCGCGACCTCGTCCAGCGGATGCTCGCGAGCCCGGTGCCGGTCGCGGTGTGGGTGGGCCCGGCCGGCGCGCGGGCGGGCTCGGCCGGTGTCTTCATCACGCTGGCGGCGCAGGTGGCGGGCATGCACCCCGCCTCGAACATCGGCGCCGCGCACCCGGTCACCTCGGGCGGCGGCGACGTGGAGCAGTCGGCCGGCAAGGACATGGCGAAGAAGGTGGAGAACGACACCGCCGCCTTCGCCCGCTCCATCGCCAAGGCGCGCGGCCGGAACGCCGAGTGGGCGGAGAAGGCGGTGCGGGAGAGCGTCTCGGTCACGGCCGAGGAGGCGCTCCGGCTGAAGGTCGTGGACCTCGTCGCCCCCACGCTCCCGGCGCTGCTCGCGGCCGCCGACGGGCGCCAGGTCGAGGCGGCCGGGAAGCCGGTGACGTTCCGGGGGAAGGGCGCGGTGCTGACGCCGCTCGACCCGACCATCCGGCAGCGCACGCTGGGGTTCCTCGCCGATCCGAACGTGGCGGCGCTGCTCATGCTGGTGGGGACGCTCGGGATCGCGCTCGAGCTCTACCACCCGGGCGCGCTCGTGCCCGGCGTCGTGGGCGGGGTGTGCCTGTTCCTCGCCTTCGTGGCGACGCGGGTCATCCCGGTCAACGCCGGGGCGGTGCTGCTGCTCCTCGGCGGGGTCGGGCTCCTCGTCGCCGAGGGGTACGTCACGACGCACGGCATCGCGGGCGCGGCCGGCGCGGTGTGCGTGCTGGTCGGGACGCTCCTCTTCATCGACAAGAGCTCGCCCGAGTACCACTTCGACCCGGCCGCCTTCACGCTCTCGCCGCTGGTGGTCTGGCCGACGCCGCTCGCCATGACCGCGCTGCTCGCCTTCGTGGCATGGAAGGTCGCCGCCTCGCGCCGGACCCGGCTCGTGGCGGGGTTCCAGGGCCTGGTGGGCGAGGAGGGCGAGGCGCTCTCCGAGGTCGGCCCGGCCGGCGGGCAGGTCTTCGTGCACGGTGAGTACTGGCGGGCGCGGGCGGCTGAGGTCATCCCGCAGGGCGCCCGGGTGCGGGTGGCGTCGGTGGAGGGGCTCGTGGCCACCGTGGTGCCGGCGACGGGGCGGGTGCGCTGAGGGGAGCGGAGCAGTACACGAGTCCCCGCTTCTCCCTCGCCCCGGGGAGCGGGGAGAGGTTCGGGGAAAGGGGCCGCGGTGCCGCGCGAACGACTGTGTTCGGCAGAGAAGGGGCGCGGCAGGTAGGCGGGCGGCGCCGCGCTGGCGGGCGCGGCCGTTGGGCGGACGTCGCACGCGCGGCGGTGCCGCGCCTGCGAGGCGGCCCCGCGTGGTCCGGCTCACGACGTATTCCGAGGGTGAACACGCGGAGCCGGCGGTAGATGCGTGCTGGGCGGACCTGTACTCACGGACCGTTACTCGCCTGGGCCGTCCCGCAAGGGAGCTTGACGCGTTTCCGCGCGAGTCGCGCCTCGGCAGACGCGGTGGCGCGAGGAGGCCTCTCCCGCGGCCGCGCCAGGCCGCTCAGAGGCGCGGCGGCCGGCCGAACCCGTTCTCGCCGGGTGTGGTCGCCGAGCGGTCCCGGCGCGAGCCTCGCGCGTCCCAGGAGGCCCGCAAAACGCATGAGACACTCTCCGTATGACCGACGCCCGCGCGCTCTCCCGCCGCATCGCCTCGCTCCTCGCCGAGGAGCGGAACCGACTCGCCGACTTTCTCGTCGCCCTGGCGGACTTCGACCGTCAGCGCGGGTGGGGCACGCTCGGCTACGCCTCGCTCTTCCAGTACCTCGAGCGCGAGCTCCGGCTCACGAGCAGCGCCGCCGCACGCCGCGTGACGGCCGCCGCGCTCGTCCAGCGCTTCCCCGCCGTGGTGGAGCCTCTCCGCGACGGCCGCGTGTGCATGTCGGTCGTCTACGAGCTCTCGAAGGCGCTCACCCCGGAGAACGCGAGCGAGGTGCTGCCGCGCTTCTATGGCCTCTCGAAGCGCGAGGCGGAGGCGCTCGTCGCGGAGCTCAGGCCGGTCGCGAACCCGCCGCGGCGCGAGGTGGTCACCGCGGTCGTGCGCATCGCTCCGCCGGTGCGTGTCAGCGCGCCCGCGGGGGCGCGGACCGCCGCGCCTGTACCCGAACGGACTTCGCCGGCGAAGTCCGAAAGGGTACAGCCGGACGCGGATCTCTTCTCCGCGGCCGCTCGCCCGCGCGACGAGGTGGAGCCGCTCGACGCCGAGCTGCGCCGCTACCACCTCACCGTCTCGAAGGCGTTCCTCGCGAAGCTCGACGCCGCCAAGGACGCGCTCTCCCACACCATCCCGGACGGCGACACCGAGGCGGTACTCACGGCGGCGCTCGACCTCCTCCTCGAGCAGACCGCCCGCCGGCGCGGCCTCGTGAAGAAGCCGCGGGCGGCGGCTCCGAAGCCCTCCGACGACCCGCGCCACGTCCCGGCGGCGGCGGCGCGGGAGGTGTGGCGGCGCGACGGAGGCCGGTGCTCCTTCCGTCTGCCGGATGGGAGCGCCTGCGGCTCGACGACGCGACTCGAGCTCGACCATATCCTGCCGGTCGCGCTCGGAGGAAAGCCGGAGGTCGGCAATCTTCGCGTCACCTGCGCGCTCCATAACCGGCTCGCGGCGCGGGTGATGTTCGGCGACCGCTGGATGGACCAGTTCACCCGCGACCGGACCCGAGCGGCCGCGCTGCCGGGAGGCGATGGACCCTGAGCACCGGCGGAGCGTCGGCTTCTACGGCCACCCGCTGCGGCCACCACCGCCGCGCCGCGACCCCGCCCCCGCGGCACGCGGAAGAGCTGACAGCGCTGCCCAGTTGACGTGATCGATCTCGTCTGATCTTCTACCGCCGGGGCGGTCGAACGTCCTCGCCGATGTACCACCGGGATGACACGATGACGGACCTGACGCGAGGGGAGGAGGGGGCGGTGGGTCGCACGTTTCGTGTCGCACGCTGGATCGGCTGGTTCATCGCCGCGGTAGCGCTCTTCGTCGCCGGAATCGCATTGACGTCCGGTAGCGTTGCGGTTTTGGGGGCGTGCATCGTTCTCTCGGCCATGGCGTTCAAACGCTTCGTTTCGGAGGGGCTTGTACGCGGGCTCTCCCGAACGTGGATGATCGCAGCGGGGGCCGTCGGGTACCTCCTCGGCTGGCTGCTGTTGAGAACGTACCTCGTGGTTCGCTGAGGTTCGGTGCTTCACCGCATGTGACAGCACTGCCCGGTAGCTGAAGGCGCTCCTCCGCGACCTTGGAGCGCAGCAGCCACGCGCTCGGCGCCATCCACCGCGGGATGGACCTCGGCGGTTCCAGCGACGCCGCCGGCTGGTTCGCGCGCTGCGGCTACTTTGGTCAGCTCGAGTGATCAGCGCTGTCGGAGCTTGGATCAGGCGCCGGTCCCCGGAACGCGGTAGAACAGGCGCATGCCCGTCCCCGCCCTAGGCCTGCTGCTCCCCGTGGTGCTGGTGGCCCTCTGGATCTTCATGGGCCTGCGCATCGTCAACGAGTACGAGCAGGGGGTCGTGCTGCGGCTGGGGCGCTTCGTGGGGCTCAAGACGGCGGGCCTCAAGTGGATCGTCCCGTTCATCGACCGCATGGTCATCATCGACATGCGCGTCACCGCCGAGCAGGTGCCGCCGCAGGACGTCATCACCCGGGACAACGTCTCGATGAAGGTGAACGCGGTCATCTACTTCCGCGTGCTGCAGGCCGACCGCGCCTTCCTGCAGGTGACCGACTTCCTCTTCGCCACCAGCCAGATGGCGCAGACCACGCTGCGCTCGGTGCTGGGGCAGGTCGAGCTCGACGACGTGCTCAGCCAGCGCGACAAGATCAACCGCCAGCTCCAGGAGATCATCGACCGCCACACCGAGCCGTGGGGCGTGAAGGTGACCGCGGTCGAGGTGAAGCAGGTCGACCTGCCCGAGGAGATGCGGCGCGCCATGGCCCGCCAGGCCGAGGCGGAGCGCGAGCGGCGCTCCAAGATCATCAGCGCCGAGGGCGAGTTCCAGGCGGCGGAGAAGCTGGGCCAGGCGGCCGACGTCATCGCCCGCTCCCCGGGCGCCATGCAGCTCCGCTACATGCAGACGCTCATCGAGATCTCGACCGAGAAGACGAGCACCATCGTCTTCCCGCTCCCGCTCGACATGATCCAGCCCTTCCTCGAGGCGAAGAAGGCGCTCCAGAAGTAGGGCTCACAGCTCGGCGACGATCGTCCCGTCCGGCCGCGTGTAGGCGCGCGCCATGATGGGCGAGTTGTGCGCGAAGCCCACCTCGCCGTGGGGCGCCACCACGATGAGGCCGCCCTCGCCGTCCACGCGCTCTCCCAGCCGGCGGATCGCCTCGCGCGCGGCCTCCATGGCCGGGCGGCCCTCGCCCACCAGGTCGGCGCAGTGCCGCGCCAGCGTGAGCTGGATGATGCGCTCGCCGTGGCCGGTGCAGGACACGGCCGCCAGCGCGTCGTCGGCGTAGGTGCCGCAGCCGACGATGGGCGTGTCGCCGACGCGGCCCGGCCGCTTCATCGCCATGCCGCCGGTGGAGGTGGCCGCGGCGAGGTGGCCGTGGCGGTCGCGCGCCACCGCCCCCACGGTGCCGTGGCCGGCCGGGGCGGTCCCCCGCAGCCGCTCCCAGCGCGCGCGCTGCTGGGGGGTGACGAGCAGGTCGTTCGCGTAGGCGGGGATGCCCACCTCGCGCGCGAAGCTGGAGGCGCCCGGCCCGGCGAGCAGCACGTGCTCCGAGCGGTCCATGACGCGCCGCGCCAGGGTGACCGGGTTCTTCACGTCCTTCACCACCGCCACGCCACCGCAGCGGAGCGTCGCGCCGTCCATGATGGAGGCGTCGAGCTCGACGTCGCCGGCGGCCGTGAGGCACGCCCCCGTGCCGGAGTTGTAGGTCGGGTCGTCCTCCAGGACGCGCACGGCCGCCTCGACGGCGTCCAGGGCGCTGCCCCCGCGGTCGAGGATGGCCCAGGCGGCCCGCACCGCCTCGCGGACGCCGACGAGCCGCGGCGCGTCATTCCCGGACGAGGCCGGGTCGTCGGGGCCGAGGTTTCCGGCGCCGCCGTGGACGAGGATGGCCGGGATGGTGTCAGTCATAGGGGCCGCGACCTTAGCAGGCGGCGGGCGGCACGCAAGCCGCGGGTCCGGGGGCATGCGCCGGCAGGCGATCGCCCGCGTGGCGCGCGCCGCCGGACCCCTTTATGGTGGTGAGCGAACCCTACAGCGAGGTCCCTCATGGCAGGTCGCGAGGTGGTCGTCGTCGGCGCGGTACGCACGCCCATCGGCTCGTTCCTCGGCTCGCTGGCCGGCGTCCAGGCCACGCAGCTCGGCGCGGTGGTCATCCGCGAGGCGCTGCGCCGCGCCGGCGTCGAGCCGTCGGCCGTGGACGAGGTCATCATGGGGAACGTGCTGCAAGCCGGGGAGGGCCAGGCTCCGGCCCGCCAGGCCGCGCGCTACGCGGGCTGCCCGGACACGACCCCCGCCTGGACGCTCAACAAGGTGTGCGGCTCGGGGCTCAAGGCGGTCGTCGCCGGCGCGCAGGCGATCGCACTCGGCGACGCCGAGGTGGTGGTCGCGGGCGGCATGGAGTCGATGTCGAACGTGCCCTACTACGACCGCGCCGCCCGGACCGGCGCGCGCATGGGCAACGTCGAGCTCGTCGACGGCATGATCCACGACGGCCTGTGGGACCCGTACGACCGCGTGCACATGGGCATGTGCGCCGAGGCGTGCGCCACGAGCCAGGGCATCTCGCGCTCGCAGCAGGACGAGTACGCGATGGAGTCCACCCGCCGCGCCGTCGAGGCGGCGAAGGCGGGGCTCTTCAAGCCGGAGATCGTGGCGGTGGAGGTGCCGGGCCGGAAGGGAGAGAAGACGCTGGTCGACGAGGACGAGGGCCCGAAGCTCGCGCGGCCGGAGAAGATCCCGAGCCTCAAGCCGGTGTTCAAGAAGGACGGCACCGTGACCGCGGCCAACGCCTCCTCCATCAACGACGGCGCGGCCGCGCTGGTGCTCATGAGCGCCGAGCGCGCCAAGGCCGAGGGCCGCCCGGTGCTGGGGCGGCTCACCGCCTGGGCCGGCGCCGCCCGCGCGCCGGTCGAGTTCACCATCGCGCCCGCCGACGCGGTGAAGAAGCTGCTGGAGAAGGCGCGGCTCGGGCCGAAGGACGTGGACCTGTGGGAGATCAACGAAGCGTTCGCGGTGGTCTCGGTCGCGAACAACCGGCTCATCGGCCTCGACGGCAAGAACGTGAACGTGCGCGGCGGCGCGGTCGTGCTCGGCCATCCCATCGGCGCGAGCGGCGCGCGCATCCTCGTCACGCTGCTCCACGCCATGAAGGACCTCGGCAAGCGGCGCGGCCTCGCCACGCTCTGCATCGGCGGCGGCGAGGCGGTGGCCGCCCTGGTCGAGCGCTAGGCCCCCGGGAGCCCCCATGAACAAGACCCGACCCTCGGCCGACGACGCCCTCCAGGACCTCCAGGACGGCGCCACCGTCATGGTGGGCGGCTTCGGCCTGTGCGGAAACCCGGAGCACCTCATCAGCGCGGTCGCGAAGAAGGGCGTCCGCAACCTGACCGTCATCTCGAACAACTGCGGCACCACCGAGCAGGGGCTGGGGGTGCTCCTGCAGCAGAAGCAGCTCCGCAAGATGGTCGCGTCGTACGTGGGCGAGAACAAGGAGTTCGAGCGCCAGTTCCTCTCCGGCGAGCTCGAGGTGGAGCTGAACCCGCAGGGCACGCTGGCGGAGCGCATCCGGGCCGGCGCGGCGGGCATCGGCGGCTTCTACACCGCGACCGGGGTCGGGACGCAGGTGGCGGAGGGCAAGGAGACGCGCGTCATCGGCGGGCGCGAGTACCTGCTCGAGCTGCCGCTCAAGGCGGACTTCGCGCTGGTGAAGGCGTGGAAGGCGGACGCCTGGGGCAACCTGGTGTTCCGCAAGACGACGCGGAACTTCAACGCCGTGATGTGCGGGGCGGCCCACGTGACGGTGGCGGAGGTGGAGGAGATCGTGCCGGTGGGCGCGCTCGACCCCGACGCCATCCACGTCCCGTCCATCTACGTGCAGCGGCTCGTGCTGGGGACGCACTACCAGAAACCCGTCGAGCGCCGGACGACCCGGAGGTAGCGAGGAATGCCCCTCACCCGAGAGCAGATCGCCCAGCGCGTCGCGCGCGAGCTCCAGGACGGCTTCTACGTCAACCTCGGCATCGGCATGCCGACCCTGGTCGCGAACTACGTGCCGCCGGGCGTGGAGGTGGTGCTCCAGTCCGAGAACGGGATGCTGGGGGTCGGCCCCTACCCGCGCGACGACGAGGTCGACCCCGACCTCATCAACGCCGGGAAGGAGACCGTCACCGAGATCCCGGGCACCGCCTACTTCTCGTCGGCCGAGTCGTTCGCCATGATCCGCGGCGGGCACATCGACCTCGCCATCCTGGGCGCGCTCGAGGTCTCCGAGCGCGGTGACCTCGCCAACTGGGTGGTCCCCGGGAAGATGGTGAAGGGGATGGGCGGGGGGATGGACCTGGTGGTGGGCGCGCGGCGGGTGGTGGTGATGATGGAGCACGCCAACCGCGAGGGGAAGCCGAAGCTCCTGCGCCAGTGCGCGCTGCCGCTCACCGGCAAGCGCTGCGTGTCGGCGGTGTGCACCGACCTCGCCTGGATCGACGTGGCGCAGGACGGCCTCATCCTGCGCGAGCTGGCGCCGGGGGCGACGGTGGAGCAGGTCCAGAAGCTCACCGAGCCGAAGCTCATCGTGGCGCCGGACGTGAAGCCGATGGCGGTGTGAAGCGGCGCGGCCGCTCGTCGCGCGGGCGCGCCGCACCGTTGGACGTCCCGCCGCCGCCTGCTACACTCGACGTCGCGTGCCGAAGACGAAGGAAGACAACCGCCGCCGCTCGGCGCGCCTCCACCACGAGGTGCCGGTGGCGTACCGGTCGGAGGGGAGCTTCCTCACGGACTGGGCCACCGACATCTCCATCGGCGGGCTGTTCATCAACTCCCGCAAGCCACTGCCGGTGGGCACGGTGCTGAAGCTCATCGTCCAGCTCCCCGGCGACGGCTCGCCCATCGACGTGGCCGGGCGCGTCACCCGCGCCGTCGAGCCGGACGAGGACGGCGGCGCGGCGGCCGGGATGGCGGTCGAGCTCCTCGAGCTGGACCCGGGCACGCGCGCCCGCATCGAGGAGCTGGTCGAGCGGCTCCGGCGCGACCTCGGCGCCGGCTAGCGCCCGCCGGGCGCGGCGCAGGCGCGTCCTTTACGACTCTCCCCTCCGGTGAGGACCACCCTCGACATCGTCGATCTCGCCCCGGGCGGCGAGGGCGTCGGCCGCACCGGCGAGGGCCGACCCGTGTTCGCGCCCTTCACCGCGCCCGGCGACCGGGTCGAGGTGGAGCTGCCCGGGGGCGAGGGCCCCGCCCACGTCCCGCCGGCGCGGCTCCTGCGCGAGGGGCCGGCGCGGGTGGCCGCCCCGTGCCCGCACTTCGGGATGAGCGAGCCGCTCGCCGAGGCGATGTGCGGCGGCTGCGAGTGGCTCCACCTCGCCTACGGCGCGCAGGTCGAGGCGAAGGAGCGCGCCTTCGCCGAGACGCTGCGCCGGATCGGGCGGCTCGAGGCGGGCCGCTACCGCGCGCTCCCCATCCTCCCGTCGCCGCGGCCGCTGCGCTACCGGAGCCGCGCCAAGTTCCACCTCGACCGCCACACCGGCCGGCTCGTCTTCTTCCGGCGCCGCTCGCACGATCCGGTGCAGCTCACCGGCTGCCACCTCCTCGCCGAGGAGCTGGACGCGCTGCGCGAGGTGGCCGGCCCGGCGCTCCTCGCGGCCCGCCTCGAGGCGCGCGAGGTGACGCTCGAGTGGTCGGCGCTGGACGGGAAGGGCGCCGCCTTCCTGCAGCTCGCCGCGATCACCCCCGCCGCGCGCGCCCGCGCCGAGGCGCTCCTCGCCGCCGTGCCGGCGCTGGCGGGCGTGGTGCTCGGCGCCGAGGGCGCGCCTTCCGCCGCCGTGGGCGACCCGGTGCTGCGCCACGCGCGGCGCCCCGGCGAGCCCGCCGCCGGGCGGCAGCGCTCGCGCCCCGACGTCTTCCAGCAGGCGAACCGCGGCGCCAACGCGCTCCTGGTGGCCTCGGCGCTGGAGCTCCTCCGCCCCGACGGCGAGGAGGTGCTCGAGCTGTACTGCGGCGCCGGCAACTTCACCGGCCCGCTGGCCGCGCGCGCGCGCCACGTGGACGCGGTGGAGGGGCAGGGCCCCGCCCTCGAGCTGGCGCGCCTCGACGCCGCGGAGGCCGCGGAGGCCGCCGGCGCGCGCGGCGCCTCGCGCGTGCGGTTCCTGGCCGGCGACGCGCTGGCGGTGGCGCGCGGGCTCGCCCGCGAGCGCGGGGCGGCCTCCCGCCGCTACGGGGCCGCGCTCCTCGACCCGCCGCGCCAGGGCGCGCCCGGGGTGGGCGCCGTCCTGCGCGAGCTCGACGTCCCGCGCGCGGTGTACGTCTCCTGCGACCCCGCCACGCTCGCGCGGGACCTGCGCGCCTGCGGCCAGGTGGGGTACACCGTCGAGGCGATCCAGCCCGTCGACATGTTCCCCCAGACCCACCACGTGGAGGCGGTGGCGCTGCTCACCCGCTGAGCGGTCCCCGCACGATCGATCTCGCTCATGGCCATCCCCGGCACGGCACCCTTCGGTTCCAAGACGCTCCCCCAGGCGCTGGTGGCGGTGGCGCGCCGCAAGCCCGGCGCGCTCTTCCTGCGCGTCGTCGACCCCCGCGCGCCCGAGGCCCCGCCGCGCCAGCTCACCTTCGGAGACTTCGAGCGGGCCGTGCGCCGCGCCGTCGCCTTCCTGCGCGGCCGCGGCGTGGGCGCGGGCGACCGGCTGCTCTTCTTCGCCGAGAACGGCGCCGAGTGGCAGGCGCTCTCGCTGGCCGCGCAGGCGCTCAAGGCCGAGCCGGCCGCGATCTTCGCGCAGCTCGGCGGGGAGCAGGCGGCCGCCATCGGGCTCAGGGTGAAGCCGCGGCTCCTCGTCGTCTCCGACGCGGCGCAGTGGTCGAAGCTCTCCGGCGCGGCCGGCGCGCTCGCGGCCGCCGGGCTCGCGACGGTGGTGGCGCGCGAGCCGCTCGCGGCCGGCGCGCTGCCGCCCGGGGTCGCCGCCGTCTCCTACGGCGAGATCTTCGAGGGCGCGGCCCCCGAGCTCTCCCCCGCCGAGCTGGACGCGCTCGTCGCCGGGGGCGACGGCGAGGACCCGTTCCTGCTCCTCTTCACCAGCGGCACCACCGGCCGGCCCAAGGGCGTGCGCCTCCCCCAGCGCGCCATGCTGCGCGCCATCGAGGACGGCCGCGCCTCGACCGCCGTCACCGAGGAGGACGACGGGCTGCACTTCCTGCCCTTCGGGCACGTGGCGGGCCACGACCAGTTCATGCTGGCGCTGGCGCAGGGGCACCGGCTCATCCTGGTGGCGCGGCGCGAGGACGTGCCGCGCGGGCTCGCGCTCGGGCCGACCTACCTCTTCTCGGTGCCGCTCTTGTACGAGCGCATCCGCGGCGAGGTCGAGGCGCGCCTGGCGCGCCTGCCGCGCTGGGCGAGGCCCCTCGGGCGGCGGCTCGCGCCCCGGGCCGTGCGCCGGAAGCTGGGCGGCCGGGTCCGCGGGCTCTTCTCCGGCGGCGCCGGCGCGGCGCCCGGGCTCGAGACCTTCTTCGAGGAGCTCGGGCTGCCCTTCGTCGAGCTCTACGGCATGACCGAGACGGCCGGGCTCATCTCCTCGAACCTCTTCTCCGGCCGGCGCGTGCCCGGCTCGGCCGGCCACCTCTCCTCGGTGGTCGAGGCGCGGCTCGAGCCGGACGGCGAGCTGTGCGTGCGCGGCGGCACGCTCATGACGGGCTACCTCGACCCGGAGGACGAGGAGGGCGCCTTCACCGCCGACGGCTACTTCCGCACCGGCGATCTGGCGCGGTTCGCGGAGGACGGGACCCTGCACGTGGAGGGGCGCAAGAAGAGCCTGCTCGTGCTCTCCACCGGCAAGAAGCTCTCGCCCGAGCCCATCGAGCAGGTCCTCGCCTCGACCCCGCCCTTCAGCGGCGCGGTGCTGCTGGGGGACGGCCGGCCCTTCGTGGCGGCGGCGCTGTTCGTGCCGCCGGCCGAGCTGGAGCGGCTCGGGGCGGCGGGCCGCGACCCGGCGGTCGAGCTGCTCGAGCAGGCCCGCGCCGCCCTGGCCGGCTTCTCCGAGTACGAGAAGCCGAAGCGGGTGCTGATCATCCCGGGCTCGCTCGACCAGCACCCGGCGCTCGTCACCCCCACGCTCAAGGTGAAGCGCGACGCCTTCCTGCGCTGGGCCGCGGCGCAGGTGGAGGCGCTCTACGCGCCGGCGCGCTCCTGAGCGGGGGCGGGCAGCGCCTCCAGCGCGGCCAGCCGCTCCAGCAGGGTGGGGTGGCTGTAGTGCCAGGCGCTGTACCAGGGGTGCGGGTGCAGGTTCGAGAGGTTCTCCCGGTTCAGCTTGACGAGCGCCGAGGCGAGCGCCGCCGGCGCCCGCGCCAGGGCGACCGAGCGCCGGTCGGCCTCGTACTCGTGCCGGCGCGACACGAAGCTCGAGAGCGGCGCGAGGAAGAAGGTGAAGGCGCCGCCGCCGAGCGAGGCGAGGGCCACCGCCGCCTCCAGCGAGGGCGCCGCGAAGCCGAACGCCTGGAAGAGCGGCGGCCAGCGCACGAGCCAGGCCAGCGCCGCCAGCGAGGCGAGCTGGACCCCGAGCCCGAGCGCGAGCCGCCGGTGGACGTGGCGCGCCTGGTAGTGGCCGATCTCGTGGGCGAGCACCGCCGCGGTCTCGTCCACCGTCATCTGCGCCACCAGCGTGTCGAAGAGCACGATGCGCGGCCGGAAGAAGCCGGTGAAGTAGGCGTTGGAGTGGCCGGAGCGGCGCGAGGCGTCCATGACGTAGAGGCCGCGGGTGGCGAAGCCGGCCTGGCGGGCCATCTCCTCCAGCCGCGCGCGCAGCGGGCCCTCCGGCAGCGGGGCGAAGCGGTTGAAGAGCGGCGCGATGAGGGTGGGGTAGAGCCAGACGAGCGCGATCTGGACCGCCGCCAGGAACGCGAACAGCCACAGCCACCAGGCGCGCCCGGTGAGGGCGAAGAAGCCGTAGGTCGCGTAGAGGAGCGGGAGCCCCAGGGCCGCCGCGAGCAGGAGCCCCTTCAGCCGGTCCTTCAGCCAGAGCGCGGGCGTGGCGCGGTTGAAGCCGAAGCGCTGCTCGAGCGCGAAGGTGGAGTAGAGCGAGAAGGGCAGGTCGAGGAGCGCGGTGGCGGCCGCGAGCGCCGCCAGGAAGGCGGCGAAGCGGTGCGCGCCGCCGAGGCCGCGACCGGCGAGCCACGCGTCGAGCGCGGGCAGGACGCCGGAGAAGAGCAGGGCGAGCGTGACGGCGGTGCCCCAGGCGGCCTGGGCGAGGCCGAAGCGGCCGCGCGCCAGCGTGTAGGCGCGGCTGCGGCGGGCGGTGTCCGGGTCGAGCCGCCCGGCGAGCGGCGGCGGCACCGCGTCGCCGGCGCGCGCGACGTGGCGGAGGTTGGCGAGCGCGAGCCCGCTCTCGACGGCGAGCTGCGCCAGGAAGAAGGCGAGGAAGAGGCCGGTCACGAGCTGGGTCACGCGCTCCCTCCGGCGCGCCAGCCGGCGCGCGGGCCCTGGTAGACGGCCCGCCCGGCGGCGAGCTCGAGGACGTGGTCGAGGGCGGCCACGAGGTCCTCCGCGTGGTGGGTGACGAGCACGAGCGGCGTGCCGGACCGGGCGAGGCGCTCGACGTCGTCCAGCAGCGCCGCGCGCGCCTCGGGGTCGAGGCCGTCGCACGGCTCGTCGAGCACGAGCAGCTCGGGCCCGGCCACCAGCGCGCGCGCCAGGAGCAGCCGCCGCAGCTCCCCGAAGGAGAGGCCGTGGATGCGCCGGCCGGCGAGGTGCGCCACCCGCAGGCGCTCCATGGCGCGGGAGGCGGCGGCGCGCTGCGCCTCGGTGGCGGGCTCGACCGCGCCGATGCTGGCGGTGAAGCCGGAGGCCACGACCTCCTCGGCCAGCACGTCGCCGCGGTGGCGCGCCTGCAGGTCGGGCGACACGAAGCCCACCCGCGCCTTCACCTCGAAGACGCTGGCGCGCTCGCCCAGGTCGAGCCGCGCCACCCGCCCGCCCGGCATCGCCTGCTCGTCGCCCACCACGAGGCGCAGCAGGGTGGACTTCCCGGCGCCGTTCGGCCCCACCACGGCCCAGCTCTCGCCCCGCCGCACCGTCCAGGAGAGATCCCGCAGCGCCGGCCGCCCCTCGACGTTCACGTCGGCGTGGGAGATGGAGAGGAGGATCGAGCTCGAGGGGGGCCCCGCGGTCGCCGGGCCGGCCGCCGGCGTCGGGTTCGCGGTCGCAGTCGGGTTCGCGGTCGGGGTCGAGGTCGAGGTCGCGGTCGGGTTCGCGGTCGGGTTCGCGGTCGCGGTCGCGGTCGCGGTCGAGGCCGCCGGCCCCCCCCGGTGCCGCCCGAGCACCTCCTCCCGCCCCCCCTGCGCCAGGATCTTCCCCCCGTGCAGCACCGCCACCCGGGTGATCTCCGGGACCAGCTCGTCGCGCCGGTGGGTCGCGACCACCACCGGCGTGCCGCCGCGCGCCACCGCCGAGACGAGCGCGAGGAACCCCGCCCGCGCCGCGGCGTCGAGCCCGTGGCAGGGCTCGTCGAGGAAGAGGAGCCGCGGCCGCCCCACCAGCGCGCGGGCGAGGAGGACCCGGCGCGCCTCGCCGGAGCTCAGCTCGAGGATGGAGCGGCGGGCGAGCGGCGCCGCCCCCAGCGCCGCCAGCGTCTCCTCCACCCGCGCCGCCTGAGCCGGCGTCGCCGCCTCGGGAGGGTAGACGCTGTCGGTGAAGCCGCTGCGGACCACCGCCTCCGCCGGCAGCGCCCAGTCCCGCCGCACGTACTCCTGCTGCAGCTCGGGCGAGACGAGGCCGATCCGCTCGCGGACGCCGATGGGGCTCTCCTCGGGCGCGCCCGCCAGGTGGAAGACGCGGCGGCCGCGGCCGTGGGCCGGCCACAGCTCGCCCCGGAGCAGCCGCAGCAGGGTGGACTTGCCCGAGCCGTTCGCGCCGACGAGCCCCCACGACTCGCCCTCGCGGAGCGCGAGCGAGAGGCCGGTCAGCACGTCGCGGCCGCCGAGGCGGACGTCGACGTCGCACAGCTCGACGAGGGGCGCGGTCACGCGGCGGGAACTATAGTCGCCCCGTGGAGGCGCGCCTCGTCGAGTTCGCGCGGCTGCTGCGCCAGAACGGCGTGCGGGTGTCGCCGGCCGAGGTGGCCGACGCCGCGCGCGCGGCCGCCTTGCTGGGCGTGGAGGAGCGCGAGGCGCTCCGGGCGGCGCTGCGGGTGACGCTCGTGAAGCGCGCCGCCGACGCGCCGGTCTTCGACGCGCTCTTCGAGCTGTACTTCTCCGGCCTGGGCCGGCTCCTCGACGGCCTGGGGCGCGGGCTCCTCGAGGGGCTGCCGGAGGGGGCGCTCTCGGGAGAGGAGCTGCGGGCGGCGGCGCTGGCGCTGCAGGAGCTCGGGCCGGGCCTGTCGCCGCTGGCGCGGGCGGCCCTCACCGGCGAGCGCGGCGCGGCGGCGCGGCTGTTCGAGGGGGCGGCGCGCCAGGTCGACTTCGCCGCGCTCGTCACCTCGGCCCAGCTCGGCTTCTACGCGCGGCGCCTGTTCGCGGCGGCGGGGGGGCCGGACGCGGGCCGGGAGCTGACCGGGCTGCCGGAGGCCCTGCGCGCCCGCGGGCTCTCCCCGCGCGCGCTCGAGCTCGTGTCCGGGCGGCTGCGGGAGCTCCTCGACGCGCTGGAGCAGGCGGCGCGCCGCTACGCGGAGCTGGAGCTCCGGGCGCGGGCGGCGGGGCGGCGGCAGCGCGCGCTCGCGCCCGCGGGCCTGGCCGCGCTCTCGCGGGAGGAGCTCGCCCGCGCCGAGGAGGCGGTGCGGCGGCTGGCGGAGCGGCTCCAGGCGCGGCTCGCCTCCCGCGCGCGCGCCCGGCGCGGCGCGCTGCACCTGCGCCGGACCTTGCGCAAGAACCTGGCGCTCGGCGGCCTCCCGGCGCGGCTCGCCTTCCGGCGCCGGCGGCCCGAGCGGCCGGACGTGGTGGTGCTGTGCGACGTGTCCGACTCCGTCCGCCACGTCTCGCGGCTCATGCTCGTCTTCGTCTACACGCTGCAGGCGCTCTTCACGCGCGTCCGCAGCTTCGTGTTCGTCTCGGACGTCGGGGAGGTGACGGAGGCGTTCCGGCGCGAGCCCGACGTGGCGCGCGCCGCCGACCTCGCCACCGCCGGCCAGGTGGTGAGCCTGGCCGGGAACTCCAACTACGGGCGGGCGCTGACGGCCTTCCACGCGCGGCACCTCGCCGCCGTGACCCGCCGCACCACCGTGCTCGTGATCGGCGACGGGCGCACGAACTACCACCCGCCGCAGGCCTGGGTGCTGGAGGCGCTGCGCCGTCGCGCGCGGCGCGTGGTGTGGATCTGCCCCGAGGAGCGCTGGGCGTGGGGGCAGGGGGACAGCGAGATGCCGCTGTACGCCGCGAAGGTGGAGCGGGTGGCGACGGTGACCACGCTGGCGGACCTGGAGGGGCTGGCGGAGGCGCTGGTGCCGAGGAGCGCGGGGAGGCGGTGAGGGCGCGGGCGAGGGGGATGGGGCTGGTTACAACTCCCTCATGAACTCCGACGACGCCAGCCTCCTGCGGCAGCTCCTCGATCAGCGGGTGCTCTCCCTGGGGGTGCTGGTGGACGGAGCGCCCTACGTCGGGCTCCTGCCCTTCGCCCTCTCCGGCGACCTCCAGGCGCTCCTCGTCCACGCCTCGGGGCTGGCGCGGCACACGAGGGGGCTCGGAGACGGCGCGCCGTGGTCGGCGCTGCTCCACCTGCCGGACGACCCGGCCGGAGACCCGCTCCAGGTCGGGCGGGTGACGCTCTCCGGCGAGGTGCGCCGGCTCGCGGAGGGCACGCCCGAGCACGAGGCGGCGAAGGCGCGCTTCCTCGCCCGCTTCCCCGACGCCGCGAGGACCTTCGAGCTCGCCGACTTCGGGCTCTACGCGCTGCGCGTCCGCGCCGGGCGCCTGGTGGCGGGCTTCGCCCGCGCCCGCGACGTCTCGCCGGGCGATCTGGCCTCGCTCGGCCGTTCCGATTGACTCGCGCCGGGCCTCCCACCTAGTTTCCTCGGCCCGATGCGCAAGGTCTTCGTCCACACCTTCGGCTGCCAGATGAACGAGGCCGACAGCTCCCGCATGGTCGAGCTGCTCGGGCGGCACGCCTTCGCCGCCACCGCCCACCCGGAGGACGCGGACCTCATCCTCGTCAACACCTGCGCCGTCCGCGAGAAGGCGGAGCAGAAGCTCCTCTCGGCGCTGGGCCGCTACCGCGCGCACAAGGCGCGCCGCGGCACGCTGCTGGCGGTGGGCGGCTGCGTCGCGCAGCAGGAGAAGGACCGCCTGCTGGCGCGCGTCCCGTACCTCGACTTCGTCTTCGGGCCCGACAACCTGGCCCGGCTCCCCGAGATGATCGAGCGCGCCGCCCGCGAGCGGTTCGCGGAGACGGGCTGGATGGCCTCGGAGGAGTACGTCTTCCCCGGCGCCGACCCCGAGGCGGCGCGCGGCCGCGCGACGGCGTTCGTCACCGCCATGAAGGGCTGCGACAACGTCTGCTCCTTCTGCATCGTGCCGCACACGCGGGGGCGCGAGATCTCGCGGCCCTACCCGGAGATCGTGGCGGAGTGCGCCGCGCTGGCCGCGGTGGGCGTGCGCGAGGTGACGCTCATCGGGCAGAACGTGAACTCGTACGCCGGGGGCTGCGACTTCGCCGCGCTCCTCCGGCGGGTGGCCGCGGTGCCGGACCTGGCCCGCGTGCGCTTCACGACCAGCCACCCCCACGACCTCTCCGACGCGCTGGTGGAGGCGTTCCGCGACGAGCCGAAGGTGATGCCGCACTTCCACCTGCCGGTGCAGTCGGGCTCCGACCCGGTGCTGGCGCGCATGCGGCGCGACTACACGGTGGAGGAGTACCTGGGCCGCTTCGAGCTCCTGCGCGCGGCGCGGCCGGGGATCGCGATCACCACCGACTTCATCGTCGGCTTCCCCGGCGAGTCGGACGAGGACTTCCGGCGGTCGCTGGCGCTGCTGGAGCGGGCGCGCTTCGACAACTCCTTCTCCTTCGTCTACAGCCCGCGCCCGCACACCGGCGCCGCCCGGCGGCTCGGCTCGGCGCCCGAGTGGCAGGAGGTGCCGCGCGAGGTGGCGGTGCCGCGCCTCGAGGCGCTCCAGGCGGTCCAGCGGCGCATCGCCTCCGAGGTCATGGCGGGCCAGCTCGGGCGCACGGTCGAGGTGCTGGTCGAGGGCGCGCTGGAGGGCGAGGAGGGCCGCCGCTTCGGGCGGACGCCGGAGAACCGCGTGGTCCACCTCGACGCGGACGAGCTGCGCGCGCCGGCGGGGGCGGTGCTGCGGGTCCGGGTGACGAGGGCGCACGCGAACTCGCTGAGCGGCGAGCTCCCCGCGTGAGAGCGCGCCGCGCCCCCGGACCGGCGGGGCGCGGCGCGTGCGACGGCGGGCGTGGCGCCCGCCGACCCGCCTGACCGGCCCGCCGCTACGGCGACGTCGGCGGCGCGGCCTGCGGTGGCGGCGACGCCGCCCGCGAGGCGAGCTCGCCGATCATGGTGTGGGCCCACGCGAGCACCTCGGGCGAGCTGAGCAGCTCGTCCAGCGTGGCCTGCACCTGCTCCAGCTCGATCTGCGGGGGCCGAGGCTCGGCGCAGGTGTGCCGTGGCGTCAACTGGAGGAGCTCCCATCCGCCGCTGGGGTGGATGTTCATGGCGTTGGCGGTGCCGACGTAGAGCGCGGCTCCGTCCGTCACCATGTTGCGGATGCCGTAGTTGGTGTCGTTTCCCAGCCCGGTCAAGGTCTCGGCCGCGACGTTGCCGTCGCATCCGATGCGGACGAGATCGGCGCCGTCGCGCGGCAGTCGCTCCCCGAGCTGCTCGAGCGTGAGCTGGTAGCTTCCCTTGAGGGACTCCTCGCAGGCCTCGCCGTCGTAGCTGATGCACTGCACCTCCCCGTCGGTGCCCCAGTCAGGCGGTGGCGGCACGTTGGGGTCGATCCCGAGGAGGCCTTCCAGGGTCCCGCGCGCGACCTGCACCCAGTCGAACGTCCCGATGTAGAGCGCGTCCCGGTAGACGGTCATGCTCCACACGTACGCGTTGAAGAAGTTGCCGAACCCGGAGGAGCCGCACTCCGGCATGAGGCCGGCGACGTTCTGATGCGCCTCGTCTGCGACGACGGTGTACATGCGGCGCTCCGCGTCGTAACGCGGCAGGTACCGCTCGCCGAACACGAGCTCGATCCACCGGGTCGGCCAATCCGAACCCGGGGTGAACGGCGACGCGTCCGGGTCGCCCACGAGCGCGAACACCGCCACCGAGCGGTGGCTGCCGAGCGCCAGGGCGAGCTGCTCGTCCGCGTCGATCTTGCCGTCCTGGTTCGCGTCGAGATCGAGCTTCCCGGCCTGCTGCAGCTGGGCGGCGATGGTGGTCGCCAGGAACGGGACGCTCATCGTGCCCCAGTAGAGCTTGCCGCCGAAGGAGGCGATGGCGCCTCCGCCGGTGCTGAGCCGGGCGATGGGGTCGGGGTCGTACTCGGCGACTGACCAGATCTCTCGCCAGCAGCCGACGTCGGACACGGAGAGCCCGGCCGCGCCGAGCCACGGGCTCATGAAGAGGCCGGCCGGGCGCACCTTGGAGATGTCGCCCCCGAATGTCGGCCAGGTGGTGACGAACAGGTGCCCCTCGTGGAAGGCCAGGTTCGCCGCCTCGTTGTCGATGACGCCGACGACCTCGAAGTCGAACAGCGTCTGGGGCTCGCACTTCTTGCCCCTCCAGCGGAGGATCGAGCCCGCCGGCTGCGGATCGCAGGGGGCGGCGCTCGCGAGGCAGGCCGAGGCGGTGGCGTCCGTCCCCAGCGCGTCCAGCGTGTTGCCGACGCCCGCGTACAGCACGCCCCGCACGTTCACCCAGGTGCGAATGTCGCTGAACTGGGGGAGGCTCTTCGCGCCGAGCAGCTCGCCGGTCGCGTCGTCGAAGGCGAACATGTTGATGCCTCCCTGCAGGCCCGGGCCAGCCAGGAACACCACGCCGTCCGCCGCGCCTGCCGAGCGGAACCCGAAGGTCGCCTTGCGCAGCTGATCGGCCTCGGTGCCGTCCGCGGCGTCGAGCAGGGTGAGGGTGCCCGAGTCGAGGTTGTACCGGTAGAGGTGCGGCGGGCGGAAGTCGCCCATCCCGGCGGCGTTGTTCTGGCCCTCGCACACGAAGTACTGGTTCTGCAGCGAGGCCTTCGGATCGGGCGCGAGCACGCCGAGCACGACCTGGCACACGACGTTGGCGGCCGTCCCGAACCAGAGGTCACGTCCGGTCCGCGTGAGCCCCCAGACGTACGACTGGTTCCGCTTCGGAGTGCCCGTCGCGCAGCGCCCGTCGACAGGGACCCCGCTCGCCTGGCCGACGCCGTTGAAGCACTCGTCCACGTCCGCCTTGGCGAGCAGCTCGTGATCGAGCTCCTGCACCTGCTCGATGAGGTTGCGGTCCTCGTTCCACTCGAAGCGCTCCTCGGCCCAGAAGTGGGCGAGCTGCGCCAGGCTCTCGGCGGCGTCGTCGGGGGGAGCCCAGCCCTGGGGCGCGGGCGGCAGCGCGCGCGGTCCGGTCGGCGGCGGCGGCGGCGGCGGCGGGGGTGGCGGCGTTGGTGGCCCGCTCACGTCGGGCGGAGCTCCGGCATCGGTGGAGGTGGTGGGAGGCGAGGTCGGCGTGTCGCTCGCGCCGGGCTGCTGGGGCGCCCCCGGATCCCCTCCGCCGCCTGTCCCCTGGTTCACCGATGGACCGCCGGGCGCCCCCGGCGTCGTGGGTGTGCTCTGGTTCCCGCCGCACGCGATGAGCACCGCGAGTCCGATCGCGATCGCCAGCGACGAACCGAGGCGCTTCGACATCCTCATGATCATCCCCCCGCCCTGTTGGGCAGCCCGAGCGCGCGGTTCCTCCACCGCCCGCCGAGCGAGGAGGCCTACAAGCATGCGTCGAGCCGGCCGTGGCACGACCGCCAGGTCACTGATTCCAGGCACCGGGCCGCCGTCACGCGCCGTCGGGGCAGGCGCTCGCTTCACCATGCGGCGAACTGTGGTACGACGTGAGGCAAATCGCTTCTGCCACGTTCGAGCGCGGTCGCCCGCCGCGCCCCGGTGGAGCCGGCCGTCCGGATGGAGCCGAGGCGCTCGCCGGTCCGGCGCCTTGCGGCGCGCTGGGACGCGGGCTAGCATCCACGGCCCCAACGGGAGACTCCTGCACGTGGCGACGATCAGACCGTTCGGCGGCAAGACCCCACAGCTCCACGACACCGTGTTCGCCGTCGAGAGCGCGGTGGTGGTGGGCGACGTCGTCGTCGGCGAGCACGCGTCCCTCTGGTTCGGCGCCATCGTGCGCGGTGACGTCAACCACGTCCGCATCGGCGCTCGCACGAACGTGCAGGACCACGCGGTGATCCACGTCACCAGCCACACCCACCCGACGGTGGTGGGCGAGGACGTCACCATCGGCCATCGCGTGACGCTCCACGGCTGCACCATCCGGGATCGCTGCCTCATCGGGATCGCGGCGACGGTGCTGGACGGGGCGGTGGTGGGCGAGGAGACGCTGGTCGGCGCAGGCGCCCTCGTGCCGCCCGGGATGGTGGTGCCGCCGCGGACGCTCGCCCTGGGCTCGCCGGCGAAGGTGAAGCGGGAGCTCACCGCGGACGAGATCGCCTTCTTCCGCACCTCGGCCCAGAACTACGTGCGCTACGCGCAGCAGTACCTCCGGGAAGGCTGGTCCGGCCGATGAACGTCGTCGACGCGCTGCAGCGCGCGCCGCTCTTCAAGGACTTCAGCCCGACGGGGCTGGAGGCGCTGGCGGAGATCGCGCAGGAGCGGAAGCTCGCCGCGGGCGAGGTCCTCTTCCAGGAGGACGCACCCGGCGACTCGCTCTTCGTCATCCGCAGCGGGACGGTGCGCCTGACCCAGCGCCTCGAGGGCGGGGAGCGCGAGGTCGGCACGCTAGGGCCGGGCGAGCACCTCGGCGACCTGGGCCTCCTGGCGCGGACGGTGCGCCTCGTGACCGCCAGCGCCGCGACCGACTGCGAGCTCCTCGAGCTCACCCGCCGCGCCTTCTTCAAGAAGGCGCAGGACAAGCCGGTGACGTGCCTCAAGCTGGCGGCGGTGGTGGCGGGCGAGATCGCCCGCCGGGTCGAGGCGAGCCGCGCGGCGCTGCGCGACCTGGCGGGGCGGTAGCGGACGATGCTCCAGCAGCTGGTCGACCTCCTGGGGGAGCGCTCGCTCGACGTGGGCTACGCCTTCGTCTTCGGCGTGCTGCTCCTGTGCGGCTTCGGGCTGCCCATGCCCGAGGACGTGGTGCTCGTCACCGGCGGCGTGCTGGCCTGGCTCGCCTCGCCCATGGAGACGCCGGCGCTCCGGGCGCTGCCGTTCGACGACGGGCTGCGCCGGATGGTGCTGGTGGGGCTGCTCGGGATCCTGGCCGGCGACTCGGTCATCTACTGGATGGGCCGGCGCCTCGGCGCGCGCATCGCCGAGTTCCGGCTCCTGCGCCGGCTGGTGCCGCCCGAGAAGCTGCAGCACGTCGAGCAGCTCCTGCGCCGGCGCGGCAACGTGGTGGTGGTCATCGCCCGCTACCTGCCCGGGCTGCGGGCGCCGACCTACTTCACGGTCGGCCACTCGCGCCTGCCCTACTGGCAGTTCCTCCTCTTCGACGGGCTGGCGGCGCTGGTCTCGGCGCCGCTGTGGGTCTGCCTCGGCTTCTGGTTCGGGGACGACATCGAGAAGGCGGCGCTCGAGGCGTCCCGCTTCTCCCACTACATCCTGCTCGCGGTGGCGGTGGTGGTGCTCGCGCTCGCCTTCCGCTGGGTGCAGCGGCGCCGGGCGGAGCGCGCCGGCGCGCCCGAGCGGTGACGCGCGTCCGGTTGGGCGGGGGCTCGTACCCCCCGCCGCGGTCAGGCTCGCCGTTCGCCGCGCCCGAGGAGCCGCCGCCACCAGCCCGCGAGGCCGCGGGGCGGCGGCGCGGGCCGGGGGCGCTCCGGCAGGCGGAAGCCGGCGGTCAGCATGCGGTCGGCCGGCGCGTGCGCCTCGCCCTGCGCCACCGCCTGCGAGGGGCGGCCCCGGGCGGCGAAGCTGGTCGTCACGGCGCGGTTGGTCGAGAGCTCGCGGGCGGAGACGGTGAGCAGGCACTCCGCGCCGAGCTCGAGCACGACCGCGATCTTGACCACGCCCTTCGGCGCGCGCGGCAGCCCGTCGAGGCGCACCGTGCCGAGGTACTCGCAGCCGTCGGCGCGCCCCGCCTCGCCCTGCACCACCGCCAGCTCGAAGGCGGTCTGGCCGTCGGCGGTGGTGGAGAGGCCGTACTGCTTCTTCACGGGCAGCGGCGTGTTGCGCTCGAAGACCGGCCGAACCCGGCCGTCGGGCAGGGCGATGCCGATGGGGAGCGCCAGCACGTCGATGAGCACCGGGCCGTCGGGCCGGCCCAGCGAGTCCGCGAGCAGCGCCGCCCCGACCGCCACCGCCTCGTCGGGGTGGACGGCGCGCGAGGGCGCCCGCCCGAAGAAGGCGCGGACCTTGTCGTGGACGAGCGGCATGCGCGACTGGCCGCCGACCAGGAGCACCTCGTCCACGTCGCCCGGCCCGAGCCCCTTGGCGGCGAGCGCGCCCTGGCAGACCGCCAGCGTACGGTCGACGAGCGGCTCGACCAGCGCGGCGATCTCCGCCCGCGCCAGCTTCGCGTCGAGCGTCACCGGCGCGCCGCCGCGCAGCGCGAGGAAGGGGAGGTGGACGGGGAAGTCCTGGCGCTCGGAGAGCGCGCACTTGGCGCGCTCGGCGGCGTCGTAGAGCCGCGAGAGCGCCACCCGGTCGCCGTCGAAGGCGGCGCCGGTCTGCGCGCGGTAGAGCTCGAGCAGCCGCTCCACGATGCGCCGGTCGAAGTCGAGCCCGCCGAGGAAGGTGTCGCCGGCGGTGGAGACCACCTCGTAGAGCTCGTCCTGCAGCTCCAGCACCGAGGCGTCGAAGGTGCCGCCGCCGAGATCGTAGACCAGGACGCGCTGCCGGAGCTTTCGCCCGTGGGCGAAGGCCAGGGCGGCCGCGGTCGGCTCGTTGACGATGCGCTCGACGTGGAGCCCCGCCAGCGCGCCGGCGCGCCGCACCGCCGCGCGCTGCCGCTCGGTGTAGTAGGCGGGGACGGTGATGACGGCGCGGTTCACCTCCTCCCCGAGGTGGTCCTGCGCCACCCCCCGGACCTGGAGCAGGATGACCGCCGCGATCTCCTCCAGCGAGACGGTCTGCCCGCCGAGCCGCACCGCCGCGAGCCCGTCCTCGCCCTCGACCACCTCGTAGGCGAAGGAGGCGCGGAGGTCCTGCACCGCCTTCGACTCGAACGGGCGGCCGAGGAGCCGCTTCGCGCCGTGGATGGTGTCGTGCGGCGCGGAGAGGAGCTGCGCGCGGGCGAGGTGGCCCACCACCACCTGGCGGCGGGCGTTCACCGCCACGATGGAGGGCACGGTGGCGTGGCCCTCGCGCGAGGGGATGACGTAGGGGCGGCCGTCCTTCACCACCGCGGCGCACGAGTTGGTGGTGCCGAGGTCGATGCCGATCACCGCGCGCGAGCGCTGCGCGGCGGGCGCCGGCGCGCGCGGCAGCCCCAGCTCCAGCGCGAACGTCCCCGCCTCCACGCGCTCCGCCGGCCGGGCTCGCTCGCTCACCCGCGCATCATCGCCGCCGGCGTCCGGCCCGGCAAGCGCGCGCAGGGCGGCGCGCCTTGACCACCTGCGCTCACGTCCGCTATACGTCCGCATGCTCAACCGCGACGAACTGCGCGAGGCGCTCACCTTCGACGACGTGCTGCTCGTCCCCGGTGAGAGCGACGTGCTCCCGAAGACGGTCGAGACGGCCACCCGCCTCACCCGCAACATCTCCCTCCACATCCCCATCGTCTCGGCGGCCATGGACACGGTCACCGAGGCGCGCATGGCGATCGCCATGGCCGCCGCCGGTGGGCTCGGCTTCATCCACAAGAACCTCACCGTCGAGCAGCAGGCGGCCGAGGTCCTCAAGGTGAAGAAGTACGAGTCGGCGGTGGTGGGAGACCCCATCACCATCGAGCCGGAGGCGCGCCTCGCCCAGGCGGTGGCGCTCATGCGCGAGAACGGCATCAGCGGCATCCCGGTGACGCGCAAGGGCCGGCTGGTGGGCATCCTCACCAACCGCGACCTGCGCTTCGAGAAGAACCTCGAGCAGCGCGTCGAGGAGGTCATGACGAAGGACCTCATCACCGCGCGCGAGGGGGTCGGCATCGAGGAGGCGAAGGACCTCCTGCACCGCCACCGCATCGAGAAGCTGCTGGTGGTGAACGAGGCCTACGAGCTGAAGGGCCTCATCACCATCAAGGACATCGAGAAGATCAGCCAGCACCCGAACGCCGCCAAGGACGCCAAGGGGCGGCTGCTGTGCGGGGCGGCGGTGGGGGTCGGCCCCGACCGCGAGGCGCGGGTGGCGGCGCTGCTCAAGGCCGGCGCCGACGTCATCGCCGTCGACACGGCGCACGGGCACTCGAAGGGCGTCCTCGACGCGGTCCGCGCCACCCGGGCGAACTTCCGGAGCGTGGAGCTCGTGGCCGGCAACGTGGCCACCGCCGAGGCGACGGACGCGCTCTGCCGCGCCGGCGTGGACGCGGTGAAGGTCGGCATCGGCCCCGGCTCCATCTGCACCACCCGCGTGGTGGCCGGGGTGGGCGTGCCGCAGATCACCGCCGTGGACGACTGCAGCCGCGCCGCCGAGAAGCACGGCGTGCCGGTCATCTCGGACGGCGGCGTGAAGTTCTCCGGCGACGTGGTGAAGGCGCTCGCCGCCGGCGCCTCGACGGTGATGATCGGCTCGCTCCTGGCCGGCACCGAGGAGGCGCCCGGCGAGGTCATCCTGTACCAGGGCCGCAGCTACAAGAGCTACCGCGGCATGGGGTCGATCGGCGCCATGAAGGAGGGGTCGAAGGACCGCTACTTCCAGGCCGACGTCTCCGAGGCGGACAAGCTGGTGCCGGAGGGGATCGAGGGCCGCGTGCCGTACAAGGGCAGCGTCCAGATGAACGTCTTCCAGCTCGTCGGCGGCCTGCGCAGCGGCATGGGCTACCTCGGCTGCAAGACCATCCCCGAGCTGCGCCAGAAGTCGCGCTTCATCCGCATCTCCTCGGCCGGCCTGCGGGAGAGCCACGTGCACGACGTGATCGTGGAGAAGGAAGCGCCGAACTACCGGATCGACTGAGACGACATCGTGGACATCCACTCCGAGAAGATCCTCATCCTCGACTTCGGCTCGCAGTACACCCAGCTCATCGCGCGGCGGCTGCGCGAGCTGGGCGTCTACTGCGAGATCCACCCGTGCACCGTCCCGGCCGCGCAGATCCGCGCCTTCGCGCCGCGGGGCGTGGTGCTGTCCGGCGGCCCGGCCAGCGTGCTCGCCGCGGGGAGCCCCCGCGCCGACCGCGCGGTCTTCGAGCTGGGCGTGCCGGTGCTCGGCATCTGCTACGGCCTGCAGCTCCTCGCCCACGAGCTGGGCGGGAAGGTGCACCCGGCCGACCACCGCGAGTTCGGCCCCGCCTTCATCGACGTGAAGCAGGGCTCGCCGCTCTTCCAGGGGCTCCCGCCCCGGCTCGACGTGTGGATGAGCCACGGCGACCGGGTCGAGGCGCTGCCGGCCGGCTTCGAGCCCATCGCCTCCACCGGCTCCTCGCCCTTCGCCGCGGTCGAGGATCGGGCGCGCCGCTTCTACGGCGTGCAGTTCCACCCCGAGGTGGTCCACACGCCGCAGGGGAAGGACCTGCTCCGGAACTTCGCCTACCGGGTGTGCGGCTGCTCCGGGACCTGGTCGATGCGCGCCTACGCCGAGGTGGCGGTGGAGCAGATCCGGGCCCAGGTGAAGGATGGGCACGCCATCTGCGCCCTCTCCGGCGGCGTCGACTCGGCGGTGGCGGCGCTGCTCGTGCACCGCGCCATCGGCGACCGGCTGCGCTGCATCTTCGTGGACAACGGCGTCCTCCGCGCGAACGAGCGCCAGCAGGTGGAGGAGGTCTTCGGCCGCATGTTCCACCTGCCGCTCGTCACGGTGGACGCGCGCGCCAGGTTCCTCGGCCAGCTCGCCGGGGTCACCGACCCGGAGCAGAAGCGCAAGATCATCGGCCGGGAGTTCATCGGGGTGTTCGAGGAGGAGGTGGAGCGGCTCGCCCAGCACGGCGAGCGCGCGGCCTTCCTCGTCCAGGGCACGCTCTACCCCGACGTCATCGAGTCGGTGTCCTTCAAGGGCCCGTCGGCCACCATCAAGAGCCACCACAACGTGGGCGGCCTGCCCGAGAAGATGAAGCTCGCCCTGGTGGAGCCGCTGCGCGAGCTCTTCAAGGACGAGGTGCGCCGGCTCGGGCTCGAGCTCGGGCTGCCGAAGGAGAGCGTCCAGCGCCAGCCCTTCCCGGGGCCGGGCCTCGCCATCCGCGTCCTCGGCGAGGTGACCGAGGCGCGGCTCGAGCTGGTCCGGCGCGCCGACGTCATCGTGCAGGAGGAGATCCGCGCCGCCGGCCTGTACGAGAAGCTCTGGCAGGCGTTCGCGGTGCTCCTGCCGGTGCGGAGCGTCGGCGTCATGGGCGACGAGCGCACCTACGAGTCGACCTGCGCCATCCGCGCCATCGAGTCCACCGACGGCATGACCGGCGACTGGGCGCGGCTCCCGTACGAGCTCCTCGCGCGCCTGTCCTCGCGCATCATCAACGAGGTCCGCGGGATCAACCGCGTCGTCTACGACATCTCGTCGAAGCCGCCGGCCACCATCGAGTGGGAGTAGCGCGGGCGCCTCCCTCCCCGGGGGCGCACCTTCCCGCACCCCCTACATGTCGCATGTTGCGCGCGCGCAGCGCGATTCGTCGCGCTGTCCCGCGATCCGGGTATCATCCCCGGCGGAGGCCTCCGGATGCTTCGTCGCTCGTTCGCCGCGCTCGTGCTGTGCGCCCTGGCCGGTTGCCAGGACTACAACTTCAACCCGGTCGGCAAGTGCGTCATCCAGCCGGGGTCCTCGCGCATCAAGCTGTCGAGCCTCGCCGTGGCCGACATCCTGTTCGTCGTGGACGACTCGGGCTCCATGTCCTCCGAGCAGGCGAGCATGGCGCGGAACTTCGGCTCGTTCGTGAGCGCGCTCGCGCAGGCGCAGAAGGACCGGCAGGCCGCCGGGCTCGATCCGTTCGACTTCCACGTCGCGATCACGACCTCCTCGGTCTTCGAGGGGTGGACGCCCTACCAGGCGACCACCTGCGGCGGCACCCCGCTGCAGTGCGCCATCAGCGACTCGCACTACACGCGCACCGCGAGCTCGGAGGTGTGCACCGAGGCGGGCGCGACCTGCGAGGACCTGGTCGAGAACTTCTTCCCGAGCTTCTCGGTGGCCGGGTGCACCGGCGGGGTCGCGAGCCCCGGGGCGACCTACCCGCACGGCAACTTCGTCGCCGCCGCGGGCAACCCGTCCGTGCTGCACTTCACGAAGGACATCTGGGACACCACGAGCTCCACCGCCGCCGCCAAGCTCGACCTGCTGACGAAGCAGTTCCAGGCCAACATCGCGGTCGGCACCTGCGGCTCGGGCATGGAGCAGCACTTCGAGGCCGGTCGGCTCGCGGTGGAGAAGGCGCTGGCCGGGAAGCAGCCCGGCGTCACCGCCGACGAGTGGCCGCACGCGGGCGCGAAGCTGGTGGTGGTGTGGCTGGGCGACGAGGACGACTGCTCGAACCCGGACGATCCCACCCACGCGCTCGCCTTCGACCCGAACAACTTCGGGTCGAGCACCCCCGGCTCGGACGTGTGCGTGAACGACCAGCGCGCCGCGACGCACAAGATGTACGCGCTCGACCGGTACGTGAGCTACTTCACGAGCCTCAACCGCTCCTTCGGCGCCGCGTTCATCTACTCCGCCGACCAGAAGACCTGCGTCGACGACGGCAACGGCAACCGGGTGTGCAAGGCGGGGACGTGCACCTGCGACTGTCCGGCGAGCTGCCTCGCCTCGGGCGGTTGCGGCCCCGGGAAGACCGGGGAGTGCAACGTCCCCAGCGATTGCTCCGGGAAGATCCCGTTCCTCAGCGACGCGCCGGCCGACGTGGTCGGCACGACCCCCTACGGCTCGCGCTACGCCACCTTCTCGGGCCTGCTCCGGCGGCAGGGTGTGAGCACGTTCGAGGCCTCGGTCTGCGACGCGAACTGGGGCGCCACGCTGCAGGGCATCGCCCAGCTCGTGAAGCCGCCGCCCGGGCTCACCCTCCCGACGCAGCCGGCCGCCACCGAGGTGGCGCTGCTCCGCGTCGAGAGCGCCGACGGCAAGTCCTCGCGCTACTGCACCGGTCCCGCCCTGACCCAGGCCGACCTCGCCACGTTCGACTGGTGGTTCGTCGACTGCAAGACCGGCCAGCCCGTCCTCGGCGGCTCCACCTCCAACTGCATCAACATCAACCACGCCACCAAGCACTGCGAGGCGGGCGCGGGCGAGTCGTACATCGCCCAGTACCTCGGGGTCGTGCCCTCGCCGACGCCGGCGAACCCGCTCGGCGGGTGCGACCCGACGAAGGTGCTGGCGGGCGGCGCGTCGACCGACTGCCAGGCGTCCATGGGCGGCGCCGCGACCGACTGGCAGTGCACGCCCATCGGCACCTCCGGGCGCGGCACCTGCACCTGCGCCTCCGCGCAGTAGAGCCGCGATGAGCGCCCGCGGACGCCAGCTCGCCACGCTCCTCGCCGCGCTCGCCTGCGCGTGCAGCAGCGCGCCTCCGGGCGCCGTGACGAAGTGCCAGACGTCCGCCGTCGTCCCCGAGGTCCCCAGGACCGACATCCTGTTCGTGGTGGACGACTCCGGGTCGATGCGCGCGGAGCAGACGCTCCTCGCCGGCGGGTTCAAGCAGTTCATCGACCGGCTGGCGAGCCTGCCGGTGAAGGGCTCGTTCCAGATCGGGATCACCACCACCTCGGTGGACTACCCGTACACCGACGCGTCGGGGGTGTATCACCTGCAGACCACCTACCTCGGCGACCCGGCGCGGCCGTATCCGCAGGGGAAGCTGGTCGGGCCGGCGGCGACGCGCATCCTCTCCGCCTCGTCGGCGACGCTCGTGCAGGACTTCCAGGCCAACGTGAACGTGGGGGTCGACGGCTCGGGCAAGGAGCAGGGGCTCCGCGCCGCGCTGCTGGCCGTCACCGACCGCGTCGCCGACGGCGCGAACGCCGGCTTCCTCCGGCCCGGCGCGCGCCTGGCCGTCATCCTGGTCTCGGACGAGGACGACTGCTCCGACCCCGCCACCCCGCCGGCCATCATCTACAGCAGCGGGGGATCCGACCGGTGCCACACCGACGCCGACCAGGCGCTGCTCCCGCCGGTGGCGACGTACCTCGACGCCTTCCGCCAGCCGCTCGCCGGCGAGAAGCGCGACCTCATCGTGGCGGAGCTGGTGGGGGTGGACGCGTCCGGGCAGCCGGTGAAGACCCTCGCCTGCAACGCCGCCGGCTACGGCGGCTACCGCTACACCGCCTTCGCGCAGGGCGTGAAGACCGGCGGCGGCCAGGCGCTCGTCGCAGACGTCTGCCAGGGCGACTTCACCTCGACGCTCGACGCCATCGCCGGGCTCCTCGCCACGCAGACGGTGCCCCTCTCCGAGGCGCCCACCGACTGGCGGCTCCTGGCGGTGAGCGTGACCCGCGCCGCCGGCGGCACCGCCGCCTGCACGGTCGGCCTCGAAGGCGATCCCTCCGCGAGCGGCAAGGACGTGGTCTACACACCCCCCCTCGAGGGGCGGCCGGCGGCGCTCACCTTCGGGGGCAACTGCACCCTGGGTCAGGGCGACGACGTCCACGTCGAGCTGCTCTGCGCCGGGTAGGCCGGGCGCCGGCGCGCGGCCCAAGCGAGCAGCGGCGCCGAGCTAGCGCCGCGTCCTCCGTTCACATACGGTTGACGCACCATGACCCCCGCCTTTCGCTCGCTCGCCCTGTCGGCGGCGCTCGCTCTCGCGACCACCGCTCGAGGGCAGACCCCCAACACCGCCGCTCCGGAGGGACAGGACGTGGCCACCCTCGTTTCGCGCTCGGATGAGCAGTGGAAGGTGCGCGACGAGCCCGGCGTGCTCGACCAGATGCGCGCCGAGCTGGAGCGTGCGCAGAAGCTCGCGCCGGACGACTACGGCGTGCTGTGGCGGCTGGCTCGGCTCGACTTCTGGGTGAGCGACGACCCGGCGTTGCCGGAGGAGGATCGCAGCCGCCTCGGCAAGCGCGCCTGGGAGCTCGGCGACCGCGCCGCGGCCGTGAACCCGAACGGGGTCGAGGGCTGGTACTTCGCCGCGCTCGGGATGGGCAACTACTCCCTCGGCATCGGCATCCTGAAGGCGCTGGGGCAGGGGATCGAGGGCAAGTTCAAGGAGCGCCTCTCGAAGGCGGAGAAGCTCGACCCCAGGTACCACGAGGGCGGGGTCTACAACGCCTGGGGCCGGTTCTACTTCAAGCTGCCGTGGCCGAAGTACGACGCGAAGAAGAGCGAGCAGAACCTCCGCAAGTCCATCCAGCTCAACCCCTCGAATGTCCGCGGGCGCGTCTACCTGGCCGAGCTATACATCAAAGAGGGCCACCCCAAGGAAGCGCGCAAGCTCCTGGAGGAGGCGCTGGCTCACGAGCCCGGCGCTTACGACGCGCCGGAGGAGCGGCGGTCCCAGAAGCGGGCGCGCGAGCTTTTGGCGGAGCTGAAGCACTAGCCTCGGGAGATCGCATGATCGCGCGCGAAGAGCTCCAGCGTGGCGCGGGCAAGCCCCGCAGCCTGGTCGACCTCTTCGAGGCCACCGCCGTGCGGCTCGGGAGCCGGGCCGCCACGAAGCAGAAGCGCGCCGGCCGCTGGGAGGAGACGAGCTGGGCCGAGCTGGCCCACCGGGCCCGCGACGCCGCGGACGGGCTGGCCGCGCTGGGCGTCGGCCGCGGCGACCGGGTGGCGATCCTGGGCGAGACGACCACCGAGTGGATCGTCGCCGACCTGGGCGTGATGGGCGCCGCCGCGATCGTGGTGCCGATCTACCAGTCCAACAAGGCGCACGACTGCCAGTACATCCTCGAGAACTCAGGCGCCCGCTTCGTCTTCTGCGACTCCGAGGCGCAGGTGGCCAAGATCCGCGAGGTGCGCGAGAAGCTGCCGCGCCTCGAGGGCATCATCCGCTTCGAGGGCGCGGCGCGGGACGGCTTCGAGCGGACGCTGGCCGAGCTGGAGCAGGCCGGGGCCGCCTGGCGCGCCGGCCACGAGGGCGCGCACGCGGCTCGGCTGGCGCAGCTCTCGCTCTCCGAGCCCGCCTGCTTCATCTACACCTCCGGCACCACCGGTAACCCGAAGGGCGTGGTCCTCACCCACGGCAACTGGGTCTACGAGGCGGAGGCGGTCGAGGAGCTCCGCATCATCCGCGAGGACGACCTCGTCCTGTGCTTCCTCCCCATGGCCCACTCGTTCGCGAAGGTGATCGAGGCGGTCTGGTTCAAGGTCGGCGCCACCGCCGCCTTCGTCGAGTCGATCGAGAAGATCGTGGACAACGCGGCCGAGGTGCGGCCCACCGTGATGCCCTCGGTGCCCCGCATCTTCGAGAAGGCCTACAACGCGGTGGTCTCGAAGGGCCTCTCCACGCCGGGCGTGAAGGGGAAGCTCTTCGCCTGGTCGTTGAAGAGCCTGGAGGCCGAGGTGGACGGCCTCGAGCGCGGCGAGCCGGGGCGGGGCGGGATCGGCCTGGCGGTGGCGCGGCGGCTGGTGTTCCCCAAGCTGGAGAAGGCGCTCAAGGACCGCTTCGGCGGGCGCATGCGCCTCTTCGTGTCGGGCGGCGCGCCGCTGTCGCCGCGCATCGCCTGGTTCTTCCAGATGATCGGCTTCGAGATCCTGGAGGGCTACGGCCTCACGGAGTCGGCCGCGGGCACGTTCGTGAACCGTCCCGGGCAGGCGAAGATCGGCACCGTCGGGCCGCCGGTCCCCGGCACCGAGGTGCGCATCGCCGAGGACGGCGAGATCCTCATCCGCGGGCCGGGGGTGATGAAGGAGTACCACCAGAACCCCGCGGCCACCGCCGAGATCCTGCGCGACGGCTGGCTCTACACCGGCGACATCGGCGAGCTCACCCGCGACGGGTGCCTGCGCATCACCGACCGCAAGAAGGACATCATCGTCACCGCCGGCGGCAAGAACGTGGCGCCGCAGAACCTCGAGAACGAGCTCAAGACCGAGCCGCTCATCTCGCAGGTCATGGTGCACGGCGACAAGCGCAAGTTCCTCTCGGCGCTCGTCACGCTCAACGAGGAGAACGTGCGCAAGTGGGCGCAGGACGGCGGCCTGGCGCTGACCGGCCCGCTGCACGAGGACCCGCGGGTGCGCGCCCGGGTGCAGGCCGCCGTCGACGCGCTCAACGCCAAGCAGGCGAGCTACTCGACCATCAAGCGGTTCGCCATCCTCCCGCGCGACTTCACGCAGGAGGCGGGGGAGCTCACCCCCACGCTCAAGGTGAAGCGGAAGTACTGCACCCAGAAGTACCGGGACGTGCTGGACGCGTTCTACGCGGAGTGACGATGGTGGCCGAGGGTGGGGCGCGCGTCCTCCTCATCGAGGACGACGAGGACAACCGGGAGCTCATGGGCGAGGTGCTGCAGGACGCCGGCTATCAGGTCCTGCTCGCCGCCAGCGGGGCCGCCGGCCTGCGCACGCTGGCCGAGCACTCGATCGACGTGCTGGTGACGGACGTCGGCATGCCGGGGATGGGCGGGCTGGAGGTGGCGCGCGCCGCCAAGGAGATCGCCCCCACCGTCCCGGTGGTGTTGGTGACCGGGTACGCCGAGCGCGAGGACATCGCGCGCGCGCGAGGCCACGAGGTGGACGCGGTGCTGGTGAAGCCGGTCGACCCTGCGTCGCTCACCGCGGCGGTGGACCAGATGGTGAAGCCCCGCTGAGCGCGCCAGCCCTCGGACGCCTGACGCGTTGACACCGCGCCGCGCGGCCCCTACGTTCAGGGTTGATTTCTCAATCAACTCGAGCGGAGAGTCCATGGCGGGTCAGGCCGAGAGCGTGAAGGACGTGTTCGAGCGGCACATGCCGGAGCGGCTCAAGAACAAGCCCGACGTGGTGGCGAAGATCGCCGCCGTCTACCAGTTCAACATCTCCGGCCCGACCGGCGGGCAGTGGTCAGTGGATTGCACCAAGCCGGGCGGCGCCGTCGCCGCCGGGACCGACGCCGCCGCGAAGTGCACCGTGGCCTGCACCGACGCGGACTTCCTCAACATCGTGAACGGCAAGCTCAACGCGCAGATGGCGTTCATGGCGGGCAAGCTCAAGATCCAGGGCGACATGGGCCTCGCCATGAAGCTCCAGCAGATACTTTCATGACGGGGCACGCCGCCGGGGCCCCCACCCAGGAATAGCGTGCTCCCGCTCGCCGGCGTCCGCGTCCTCGACCTCTCCCGGCTGCTCCCGGGCCCGTACGCCACGCTGGTGCTGGCCGACCTCGGCGCCGAGGTGGTGAAGCTGGAGGACCCGCGCGGCGGCGACTACCTGCGCCACCTCCCGCCGCTCGCCGGCGAGGCCTCGGGCGCTTTCCAGGTGCTGAACCGGAACAAGCGCTCGCTCGCGCTCGACCTCAAGGCGCGGGGGGGCGCGGCGGCGCTCCTGCGGCTCGCAGGCGCCTTCGACGTGCTGGTCGAGTCCTTCCGGCCGGGGGTGCTGGAGCGGCTCGGCGCCGGCCACGCCGCGCTGCGCGCCGCGAACCCGCGGCTGGTGGTGTGCGCGATCACCGGCTACGGGCAGGAGGGGCCGTACCGCGAGCTGGCCGGGCACGACCTCAACTACGCCGCCATCGCCGGCGCGCTGGCGCTGAACGGCCCCCCGGAGGCGCCGCTCCCCTTCGGCGTGCCGCCGGCCGACGTGGCGGGCGGCGCGTGGGTGGCGGTGGCGGGCATCCTCGCCGCCCTGCACCGGCGCACGGCGACGGGGGAGGGCGGGCTCCTGGACGTCGCCATGACCGACGGCGTGCTCGGGATGATGGCGCTGCCGCTCGGGATGGCCTGGGCGCGCGGCGCGCCCTTGCGGCGCGGGGCGGAGCTGCTGGACGGCGGCGCCGCCTGCTACCGCACCTACCGCACGCGCGACGGGCGGTTCGTGGCGCTCGGCGCGCTGGAGCCGCACTTCTTCGCGCGCTTCTGCGCCGCGGCGGGGCGCCCCGAGCTGGCCGAGCGCCAGCTCGACGGCTGCGGCCGCGGACCGGTCGAGGAGCTCACCGCGCTCTTCGCCAGCCGGACGCGCGAGGAGTGGACGCGGCTCGGGCGGGAGCAGGACGTGTGCCTCACCCCGGTGCTGGAGGGTGACGAGCCGCGCGCCGATCCGCAGCTCCGCGCGCGCGGCGCCTTCGGCGAGGTGGCGCGGTCCGGCGGGGAGGGCGCGATCCCGGTGCTCGCGAGCCCGGTGCGCCTCGACGGCGCGCGCGCCCCGTTCCGTCCGGCGCCAGGGCTCGGCGCCGACACCGACCGCGTGCTGGCGGAGGCGGGGTTCACCCCGGGCGAGATCGCCGAGCTCCGCGCGGGCGGCGCAGTCGGGCCCGGAGCGCCGGGCGACCCGACCGCCGCTTGACACCCCGGCGCGCGACGATAAGACTGCCGCGGTGCGCGCAGCCCTCGCCATCGCGACGATCGTCCTCGTCCTGACGGCCGCGGTGGCGCCGCACGTCCACGAGGGCCCGCTCGGTACGCACGCGTGCCTCGCCTGCGTCGCCGCCGGCGGCGAGGAGGCCACCGGCCACACGCCGGACGTCGCCCCCCGCCCGCTCGAGCCCGCCGCGGTGGTGGTGGTCCTTCCGGCGGCCCCCGTCTTCGGCCTTCCGCTGGGGGCGATCCCCGGGCAGTCACCTCCCGCCGTCTAGCGACCCGGGTCCGGCCTCTCCGGCGCCGTCGCGAGACGTCCTCGCGCCAGGTGCCGCGTGCCGGACCTCTCCCGCCGTCGCTGTCGGTTCTCGTGGCGCGCCTGGGCGCGCCGAGGTGACACATGCACTGGTTCCTCGTGGCGGCGCTGGCCCTGGCCGCCGAGCCGGCCGCGGCCCCACCGCCGCAGCCGTCCGCCGAAGAGCAGAAGAAGCTGGAGGAGGAGATCGCGAAGGAGCTCGGCGCCGCGCCAGGCGGGGCCGCCGCCGCGCCCGCGCCGGCCGGCGCGCCACCGGTCGACGCCGCGCCGGCCCCGGCGCCCGGGCCGGGCGGCCAGGCCGCGACCGGGGGGAACCCCTACGCGCGCATCCTGATGCTCCCCGACATCTCCGCCATCGGGGACTTCGCCGGCACCTACCACAACCTCGACGTGGGGAGCCTCTCGCCCCGGAGCGGCCTCTACGGCGCGCCCCACGAGGTGACCCCGCACTTCGAGGAGCTGGAGCTCGGGCTCCAGTCGGTCGTCGACCCCTACGCACGCGCCGACATCTTCATCTCCTTCACGCCGGCCGGAGTGGACGTGGAGGAGGCCTACCTCACCACGCTCACGCTGCCGGCCGGCTTCCAGGTGCGCGCGGGGAAGTTCCTCTCGCCCTTCGGCCGGCTCAACCAGCAGCACCCGCACGTGTGGGACTTCGTGGACGCGCCGCTGGCGATGGACCGACTGCTCTCGGCCGACGCGCTCAAGGGCCCCGGCGTGGACGTCGCCTGGCTGGCGCCGCTGCCCTGGTTCGCCGAGCTGCACCTCGCCGGGCAAACCACCCGGCCCTCGTTCGTGGAGGAGGACCGGCGGACGGTGGTGGCGCGGCTGCAGCAGTACTTCGAGGTGGGCGAGGGCGCGACGCTGGGTGTGGGGCTCTCCGGGGCGCGCATCCAGGAGCCGCTCCGCGGGGCGAGCCGGGAGGTGGGGGGCGCCGACCTGATGCTCAAGGTGCGCCCGGTGAACAGCCGCTCCTACGTGGTGCTCCAAGGCGAGGTGTTCGCGCGCCGGATGCGGGGCACCGAGGAGGAGGGGACGGCGAGCGGCGGGTACCTGCAGGCCGTCTTCCGCGACGGGCCGTTCTACGCCTACGGGGTCCGGGGCGAGCTGGCGCCGGCGGTGGTGCCGGGCACGACCCTCGTCACGTCCGGGAGCGGCACCGAGCGGCGGGTGAGCGCGCTCGCGGAGTGGCTCCCGAGCGAGTTCCAGCGACTCCGAGCTCAGGTCGCGTGGGATCACCTGCCCGGCGGCCGCGACGGCTTCGAAGCGACGCTCCACCTCGAGTTCGTCATCGGCGCGCACGGCGCGCACCCGTTCTAGGAGACCGCGACCATGACCCTCCGCAACGTCCGTCGTTCCGTCGCGGCCCGCCTGCGCCTGGCCGCGGTGGCGCTGGCCGTCTTCTCGCCGCTCCTCCCTCGGCCGGCCGCCGCCGCGCTGCGGGTGGTCACCACCACCGAAGGGCTCGCGGCGCTGGTGAAGGAGGCCGGCGGCGACCAGGTGCAGGTGGAGAGCCTCTCGCGCGGCATCCAGGACCCGCACTTCGTGGACGCGAACCCCATGCTGGCGGTGAAGCTGCGCCAGGCCGGGCTCCTGGTGGACGTCGGCCTCGACCTCGAGATCGGCTGGCTGCCGCCGCTCGTGAACCAGTCGCGCAACCCGGACATCCAGCCCGGCGGCGCGCGCCGCTTCACCGCCGCGAGCGCCATCCATGTCCTCGACATCCCCACCGGCCCGGTGGACCGGAGCCTGGGCGACCTGCACCCGGCCGGCAACCCGCACTTCATGGACGACCCGCGCGCCGCGGTGGCGGTGGTGGCCGGGCTGGCGAAGAAGCTCGCGCAGCTCGACCCGGCCAACGCGGCGAAGTACGCGCAGCGCGGCGCCGACTTCCAGCGCCGCCTCGACGCGGACCTGGCGCGCTGGAAGGCGGCGCTCGCGCCCTTGCGCGGGAGGCCGATCGTGGCCCAGCACCAGACGATGAGCTACTTCCTCGACTGGACCGGGCTCCGCGCCGTCGCCTACCTGGAGCCCAAGCCCGGCGTGCCGCCGCCGCCCTCGCACCTCGCCGAGGTGGTGCAGCTCGTGAAGGCGCAGGGCGTGAAGGCGATCCTGGTCGAGAACTACTACGACCCGCGCTCGGCGGAGGTGGTCGCGCGGCACACCGGCGCGAAGGTGGTGCTCATCCCCGGCGACGTGGGCGGGATGCCCGGGACGAGCACGTACGAGAGCTACCTCGACACGCTGGTGCGGCTCGTCGCCGGAGCGGTGCGATGACGGGCGCGCCGGCGCCCATCCTGGCGCTCGAGGACGCGGCCATCGGCTACGGCCGCGAGGTGCTGCTCCGGGACCTCACCCTCGGCGTGAGCGCGGGCGACTTCCTCGCCATCGTCGGCCCGAACGGCGGCGGCAAGACCACGCTCCTGCGCACGCTGCTGGGGGTGCAGCCGCCGCTCGGCGGGGCGCGCCGGCAGCCGCGGCCGCTCCGCGTCGGCTACGTGCCGCAGCGCGACCACGTGGACGCCTACTGGCCGCTCACCGCCGCCGAGGTGGCGGTGATGGGGCGCTACCGCCTGCTCGCCCCCGGCCGGCGCCCCGGCGCGGCGGACCGGGAGGCGGTGCGGGCGGCGCTGGCGCGGGTGGGCATCGAGGAGCTCGCCGGCGTGCCGTTCCGGACCCTCTCCGGCGGGCAGCGGCAGCGCACGCTCATCGCGCGGGCGCTCGCCTCGGAGCCCGAGTTGCTCGCGCTGGACGAGCCGACGAACGGCATGGACCCGGCCGCCGAGCTCGACGCGATGGACGTGCTGCGTGCGCTGCACCGCGGCGGCGGCCTGGCGGTGGTGATGGTCTCGCACCGGCTGGAGGCGGTGGCGAACTACGCCCAGCGGCTCTGCTTCGTGGACAAGGACAAGCGGCTGTTCCGGGTGGGCGCCCTCGAGGCGATGCTCACCCCCGAGGCGCTCGGGGCGCTCTACGGCCGACGGGTGGCGGTGCGCGAGGAGGGGGGACGGCGCTTCGTCTACCCCGAGGCGGAGGCGCGGTGATCCACACGTCCTGGCAGGACTTCCTGGCGGCGCGCGAGATCTGGCGCGAGCCGCTGCTCGCGTCCCTGGTGGCGGGGGCGCTGTGCGGCTTCCTCGGCGTGTACGTGGTGCTGCGGCGGACGGTGTTCGTGTCGGCCGCCCTGACCCAGCTCTCGACCCTGGGCCTCATCGCCGCGCTGATGCTGGAGGAGTCGCTCGGCGTCGAGGTGGAGCACGCCGGCGTGCAGCTCGCGGTGGCGCTCGCCTTCTCGGTGGCGGGCGCGCTCGCGCTCGGGATGGCGCTGCGCGGCCGCAAGCTGCCGGCCGAGTCGGGGGTCGGCACCACCTACGTGCTCGCCGGCGCCCTGGTGGTGCTCGGCGCGAACCGGCTCGTCCACGCCGCGCACGACCTCAACGCGATGGTGTTCGGCAACGCGGTGGCCGTGCCGGTCGCGGACCTGCTCATCCTGACCGGCGTGGCGCTCGCCTGCGCGGTCGTGCACGCCCTGTTCGCGAAGGAGCTCGTCTTCGTCTCGTTCGACGGCGAGACCGCCGCCGCGCTCGGCTACCGGACCGGGCGGTGGAACGCGCTGCTCTTCCTGACGCTGGGCCTCGCAATCCCCGTGTCCGCCCGGGCGCTCGGCGCGCTGCCCGTCTTCGCCTTCCTGACCATCCCCGCCGCCGCCGCCTTGCTCCTCGCCAGCCGCCTCCGCGCCGTGTTCGCGCTGGCCACCGCCATCGGGGTCTTCGCCGCCGCCGGGGGCTACCTCGCCTCGTGGTTCTGGCAGCTCCCCACCGGCGCGACCATGGTGGTCCTGGCCGGCCTCTGCGCCGTCCCCGGCGCGTTCCTGCGCCGGCGGTAGCCAGCCCGCTCGCCGTCAGAAAAGCTCTTGACCCGCAGCCCCCTAGAGCGTAGAAACCCGCTCCCACAGACCTGACGCGGGGTGGAGCAGCCAGGTAGCTCGTCGGGCTCATAACCCGAAGGTCGCAGGTTCAAATCCTGCCCCCGCAACCAACCTTTTCTAGGACCCGGTCGCCCGAGAGGGAGACCGGGTCTTCGATTTTCAGGGCTCCGCGGGCCTCGTAGGAGCGCTTCCCGTCCTTCTCGACGGCGTGGAGCACCACTGGAGCGAGCACGCGGGCGAGGGCCGCCCTGGCGCTCTGGGGAGCCTCCTCGGCGAGCTTCTCGACATGCCGGAGGTACTTCGCGAGCTTCTCCAGGCTCACGGTGACGGCCGAGGCGGCGGGCTTCGTGCTCGCCTTGGAGGCCGCGAGGCGGCTCCGGAGCTCGCGAAGCCTCTCCTCCTCCCGGCGAAGCTGTGCCACGAGCGCCTCGGACTGGCCAACCGTGGCGAACGCCTCGGTCACGCGACGAAGTCGAGCTTCCTGCGTTCCAACTTCGGCCTCGAGCCGGGCGCGCTCCTCGTCTGCTGCGGGCTTGTGCGCAGCGACGCGCTGGGCGAACCGGTCAGCGAACCGCTGCCGGAAGTCGTGGGAGGCGAGAAGCTCGTGCAGCGCGGCGAAGATCGCGCGCGAAAGCTTGCCCTCGGAGATCGTCAGCGCGTTGTTGCAGATCGACGAGCCCTTGGAGTGATGAGCGGCGCAGCCGTAGGCCGGGTAGCGTCGACCGTCTTTCACCCTGGCGCCGATGACGACCATGCTCGCGCCGCATGTGCCGCAGCGAAGCAGTCCCGAGAGGAGGAGCGGGTGCTTGCCCGAGCCAGGGGGACGTCCTCCCGCCTTGCGAGTCGCCGAGACCCGCGCCTGGACGCGAGCCCACAGCGCCTCGGAGACGATCGCGAGCTCCGGGATTCGCAGCGCGACGTGCTCCTCGGGCGGCCGAAGGCGGTGGACGCGCTTCCCGGTGCGCGCCGAGCGGACCCACTTCCGGCGGTTCCAGACGAAAGGTATTCGCAGCCCAGCTCCCCGAGCTGGCCGCCTCCGGGCGGTTTCACCTGTTCTTGCCGGAGGAGGCGATGGCACACTTCCTCGACGCGATCGCGCGGTCGAAGCGCGCGACCGCCTCGGAGCGCCGCACGAGCGACCGCCCGCGGACGGCCTCCGCGATCTCGCGGGCGCGGAAGTTGCTCGCGACCCCGGAACCCTCGATCACGGTTCCTCTCCATGAGCTGCGCCGCTTCTTCAACTACGACCTCGATCTCGAGAAGGCGTTCAAGGTGCTCCAGAAGAAGGTCGAGGCGGGCGAGCGGATCGCGGAGGTCCCGCAGCTTCCGGCGGACTACGAGCGCGTTCGAGAGTTCAAGCGGGACCTGCGAGCGCGGATCGTGGCGCTGATGGATCACCTGGCAGAGGGCGATACGGACGCCAGGCGTGAACCGTCGAGAACAAGGTCATGACGCTGCATCCTTGTCGACGCGGCGGGGCAAGATCCTAGCGGCCCGCAGGCCGACAGCAGCGAGCGCCACACCCGCATCGAGCCCGTGGGAGAGGCGGGTCGATGCTCTACGAGCGTCCTGTCGTGATCCTCTGCGCCGGTAGGGGTCTAGGAGCGGCGGGGCCCAGGTGAGTGGGCAGCGTGGGGGGGCGGCGGTCAGCGTGGATAGCGCGTCGAGAGGACCGCCGTGAGCGGAACATCCCAACGGAGTCTCGTGTCAGGCACACTGGTCTTCTTCGCGATAGCCGCAACGGCTAGGTAGGCCGGCTCGCGCCACAAACCGACCAGGGCCGGCTCACTAGCAAGCGGCACGACCGAGCACGGCAGACCCTCGGCGCATTCGAGGAGTTCGAAACCCGTGGGTGCGCCGAACAGAACCTCGAATGCCTCCGGGGCGTACCGCCAGAAGTCCCAGGGCCGGTCGTGAGGTGGGTAGGTCGGGTGCGTGAAGACGCAGACGAGCCCACCAGGCTTGAGGACGCGGTTGAGTTCCAGCACGACCTTCCATGGCATCGCCAGGTGCTCAAAGACCGACACCGCGAACGCGGCGTCGAACGACTCGGCAGGGAAGTACGCGGAGAGGTCGTGGGCGTCCCCGACGACCTGAACGTTCTCGCCGGGGACCACGTCGAAGCCGACATAGTCCGCATCCTTGAAATGGTGCGTCTGCACGTTCCCGGAGCGTGCGCGCGAGCCGATTTCCAGTACGCGAGGGCGCTGGAGCGCGTTCACGCTCTCGATGAAGTGCTGGAAGACCGCGTGGCACGGCTCAGGTGTGGTGCCGCGATGGAAGGGCCGCTTGAGCAGCTCCACCAGCCTCAAGAGCGCCCGGCGCTCGACGCCACGCAGCACATTTCCTAGTCCGCCCTCGTTGTACGCCTGTCGCAGCTTGTCGAGGTCGCGCATGGCGGGCCTCATACTACTCGCAGTTCCGTTGATCCGAGGGCGTTCTCAAGTTGCAAGGAACCGCTGCAGTGCCGAGCGGGCCAAGCCCTTCCGCCTCGCCGCCCCGCGACCGAGACGCCGGCCACCGCGCCGGGTGCAGCAGCACGGCCGACGCCAGGTGAATCCTATCGTGAGCCCGCGCCGCGTACCCGCGCACGAAGCAGATGCCGTCGACGACCGAGAATGCTCCGAGCGACGGTTCGGGCTAGAATCCGATCGTGGCGACGAGGATCCCCATCGACCGCGGAGCGCTGGCCGACTTCTGCGGGCGCCACCACGTCCGCAAGCTGTCCTTGTTCGGGTCGGTCCTGCGCCAGGACTTCAGGCCGGACAGCGACGTCGACGTCCTGGTGGAGTTCGAGCCGGACCACGTTCCTGGCTTCATCGCGCTGCACGAGATGGAACGGGAGCTCTCGGGCCTCCTCGGCGGACGCACCGTGGACCTCGTGACCGAGCGATTCTTGAACCAACGCATCCGCGATCGCGTGCTCGCCGGCGCCGAGGTCCAGTATGCAGCGGGATGACGAGGTGTACGTCGGGCACATGCTCGACCTCTCGCGCAAGGTCGCCTCCAAGACCGCCGGCGTTCGGCGAGAGGACTTCGACCGGGACGAGAACCTCCGCCTCGCGCTCGCCCACCTGCTGCAGACCATCGGAGAGGCCGCGCGGCGCGTCTCGCGCGAGTACCAGAAGGCGCATCCGGAGATCCCGTGGGGCGGGATCGTCGGGATGCGCCACAAGGTCGTGCACGACTACATGGACGTGGACGAGGACGTCGTCTGGAAGACGTCGGTCGAGGAGATCCCGCGGCTCGTCGCCGCCCTCGAGCCGCTCGCGAAGAGCTGACGGAGCCCTTCTCAGGCCCGCGCCACGAACGCCTCAGAGAAGGTCACGGTCGCGCCCCCGCAACCAGTCTTGTAGTCCTCGGCCCCGTCGCCCTCCCAGGCGGCGGGGCTGATGTTCTTGAGGGCCACGCGCACCGCGTATCCGTCGGGTGTGGGGGTCATCAGGATCGAGTCCACCACGCCGCGCAGCAGCTCCCTGGCCTTATGGGGCTTCACCGTTGCCGCCGTGGCGATGTTCTCGATGACCGACAGCATGGCGCGAGTCGAGTAGGCCGGCGAGGGGAGGGCGGGCGTCGCAGCCACGGCTGCCTCGGCCAGTGCCTGCCGAGCGTCGAGCAGCTTCACCTCCTCGGCGCGGAACCTCGCCGCCACGCCGATCATCACGACGATCAAGGGGCTCACCGACGACCGTGGCGCAGACTGCTCGATCGACGCGGTCGGCTGCGAGGCGGCGGGCGGCCCTGTTCAGCGCGCGTTCGGCGTCTTCGGCAAGATGCAGGCCGGCTCGACCAGCGCGTTCAACTGGTGCGTCCACGGGACACGCAAGGGCGGCACGATCTCGGTCGTCGGCGTCTACGGCCCGCCCTACGCGGCGCGCATGCGGCGCGCCACCGGAGCGGCCCCGCGCCGGCTCACAGCATCTCGAGCGGGCGCGGCTCGGCCGCCGGGGGAAAGGCGGCGTCGAGCTCGGCCATATCCATCGGCCCGAACCGGAGGTCGAGCGCGGCACGGTTCTCGTCGACGTGCGCCGGCGTCCCCGCCTTCGGGATCGCGCACACGCTCTCCTGCCGGAGCACCCACGCGAGCGCCACCTGCGCCGGCGTGACGCCGTGACGGTCGGCGATCTTGCTCAGCGCGGGGTGCCCGGCGAGCCGGCCCTGTTCGATCGGCGAGTACGCCATGATCGGGATCCCGTGGGCGCGGCACCAGGGCAACAGGTCGAGCTCGATCCCGCGCCGCGTGAGGTTGTAGAGAACCTGGTCGACCTGCGCGTGCGGCCCTTCCGGTGCGACGCGGAAGAGCTCTTCCATGTCCGCCACGTCGAAATTGCTGACGCCCCAGGACAGGATCTTTCCGGCCTCGACGAGCTCGTGGAACGCCTCGACCGTTTCCTCGAGACGGGTGACGCCGCGCCAGTGCAGCAGGTACAGGTCGATGTAGTCCGTTCCGAGGCGCCGCAGGCTACGCTCGCACGCAGCGATCGTCTTCGCGTGCGAGGCGTTGGTCGGCAGCACCTTGGTCACGACGAACACGTCGTCGCGCCGCCCGGCGATGGCGTCGCCGACGAGCTCCTCGGCGGCGCCGTCGCCGTACATCTCCGCCGTGTCGACGAGCCCGAGGCCGAGGTCGAGACCGCGCTCCAGCGCGGCGAGCTCCATCTCCCGCCGGTCGGGATCCTCGCCCATGTGCCACGTGCCGAGCCCCAGGGCGGGGATCCGGTCGCCGAAGGGGAGCGCGACGGTGCGGACGGCGGACGCCATGGCGACCCTCCACGTCGAGGCTAGTACGCCGCCCCGGGCGCGCCGCCCTGGAGCGCCTCGATGAGCGCGTCCGCGGTGAAGACGCCGTCGTGCCGGCGCCCGTTCACGAAGAACGTCGGCGTGCCGTTCACCCCGGTGCGGGCGCCGCTCAGGAAATCGCGGCGGACCTTTCCCTCGAACCGGTGCTCCTCGAGGTCCTCCGTGAACCGGTCGGGCTCGAGCGCGATCGCGTCGGCGTAGGCGACGAGGTCCTGCGGCTCGAGCGCGTGCTGGTTCTGGAACAGCACGCCGTGCATTTCCCAGAAGCGGCCCTGCGCCCCGGCGGCCTCGGCGGCCTCGGCCGCGAGCATCGCGTGGGGGTGGACCTGCGTGAGCGGGAAATGGCGGTACACCAAGAGGAGCCGCCCCGCGAGCGCCCGCCGGACCTCCTCCACCTCTGCATACGCGCGGCCGCAGTACGGGCACTCGTAGTCACCGTACTCCAGCAGCTGGATGGGCGCGTCGCGCGGGCCGTCCGCGTGATCGCCGGGGCCGATCCGGATCCGGAGGGGCGTCATGGCCGCGGCTCCCCGTGCGCGGTGTCGCCGGACCGGGATGGCGCGTCGCTCGAGTCCGCCGACTGCTCGTCGTCGAGCCTCTCTAGCGCGTCGAGGACTCCGTCGACGCCCGGGTTCACGTCGATCGGGGACACGTAGCTCCAGAACACCTTGCCGTCGCGATCGAGGACGAACAGCGATCGCTCGGCGAGCCCGTCCTGCTCCCGATAGGAGCGGTAGCGGCGGGAGACCTCGCCCTTTGGGTGGAAGTCGGCGAGCAGCGGGAACCGGAGGTGCCGGTCCTGCGCGAACGCACGGTGGCACCAGGCCGAGTCGACGGAGATCCCGAACACCTTCGCCCCGTGGCGCTCGAGCTCCGGGAGGACCTCGTTGAAGATCGCGAGCTCCTCGCCGCACACGGGCGTGAAGTCGGCGGGGTAGAAGACGAGCACGACGGGCGACCCCCGCTGGTCGTCGAGCGACATCCAATCCTCGGGCGGGAAGCGGCTCCCGGGGGGCATGACCGCCGCGTCCGCGGCCAGCATGCGGAAGGGTGGGGCGGCAGTGCCCGACGGCAATGGCTCTCGACGCGCTTCGATTTCCGGCATGGTAGACCCCCGTCCTCTCACGTCTTCGGTGCGTGCTGCTCCGGCGCCGCCCGCTGCTCGTCACCCGGCCACGTAGCTATGGCCGAGGTCGCGCGAGGCGCGGAACGCCGCCTCGAGCGCCGCCTTGACCCGTGGAGAGACGCCCACCTGCTCGCGGCCCTCGGGGGCCTTCCCCTGGCGCCGCGGACGCAGCTCCTCGACCTGCCGCTTCAGATCCTGCGGTGAGAGCTTGAAGCGCGCCAGGACGGCCTGGACCACGTCGTTGTCGGCGAGCACGTGGAGGAGGTGCTCCGAGTCGACGTCGCGCGCGCCCCAGTCGACGGCGGTACGCGCGGCCTGCTGGAGGATCTCCTCGCCTTGCTGGCTCAGGTAGTCGGCGAGGTCGACCGCCTCGCGGTCGGCCGCCCTGCCGCGCGGGCGGGTTCGCGCACGCCCCCTGCCACGGTCGACGTCGGCCTCGTCGCCCCCTTCGACGCCGTCGCCCCCGAAGAAGTCTCCGAAGACGTCGTCCCCGAAGAGGCTGCCGCCGAAGAGCGACTCGAACGGCGAGGAGCCCCGCGCCTGGGCCTGGAGTCGCGCGTAGTCGTCATCGCAGACCTTGAGCGTCTGTCGGCGTCCGTTCTGGGAGACGGCGACTCGTACCGCGGCGGGCCGACGGTGACAGATGTCGCACAGCCCTTCCACGTCCCCGCGTGCAGTCTCGGCCATGGTGCCCCCCTCCCTCGACGTCGAGGAACTCGTTCAATGACTCGCGCTCGGCGCGAGCTCGCCGAAGCCGGTGCCCGCCTTCTTCCCGGCGCGCGTGAAGTGGCGGACCCTCACCCCGAGCGCGATCAGGAGCCCTCCGAAGACCACCGCGTAAGCTCCGATCCAGAAGACGACGGCGAGCGCGCCGGCGCCGGGGAACACCGCGACGAGCAACCCGAACACGATCGAGAGGGCGCCGCTCAGCGCCATGAGCCACTCCCCCCGGATCTGGCGTCGCAGGCGAATCGCGGCCGCGACCTCGAGGACGCCCGTCACCACCGACCACGCGGCGATGATGTAGAGCAGCGACAGCGCGGTGAGCCCGGGAACGAAGAAGGCGAGAAACCCCGCGAGGATGCTGACGATGCCCTCGACGAGGAGCACCCAGCGCGGCTGGCGGCGCGATGCGTCCGTCCGTACGGCACCCGCGACGTTGAACGCTCCCTCGACGAGGGCGTACGCACCGAAAAGGAAGACGAGCGTCAGGAGTGCCATCCCCGGCACGACGAACGTCAGAACCCCGAACAGGACCGCCGCGACTCCTCGCACCACGAATGCCCACCACGGACCGATCGCCATCAGCACCGGCATAACACCCCCATCCCTCCGCGAAGCAGCGCCCTGTGACTCGACCCGAGCCGCCCGCTGCCCGAGGCCGTTCAGTGAACGTTGCGCTCCCCTGGGCTCTCCGCTGACAGTTGCTCGCCACTCTGTTGCGACGGTTGCTGGCCCTTACCACCGGCCTGCTGCGTCTCCCTCCGGCTCGCCTCCTCGCGGCTGCTCGATGAACCTGTCGTCGAAGCGCTCGGACTGTCGTTCGCCATGATCTCTCCCTCGACCGCGCGCTCGAACCCACGCGTACCTGCCACCGTTCTCGGCGGGTTCAGCGAACCCTGCGGACGAGGGGAGTCGACCGCAATGGTCGTGACGGAAATACTCGACGCTGCGTTGAACCAGGTATGCGCACCCCGATCTCACGGTCGCTCTCTGTTCCTGATCGCGAGCGACAGCACGGTTGCACTGCGGAAGCGCCCTCCAAGTCGCCGTCGCGGGTGCGCCCGGCGCCGCCAACGTCAACCCCGAGCGATCGCGGCCTGCTGGTCCTGCTCCTCCACGATGTCGTACCGTCGCCCCCCGCGGATCCTCCCGCGGTCGTGACCGCCTGACCGGGGCTCGAACCCGTTCATCGCCATCCTCCGGAGTACGCCATGAGTCGCGAGGCCCTCGATCACCTCGGCCGGTTCATCATGCAGCACCTTCGCGATGCTGCGTTCGAGACCACCGACCGGCTCGTCGCAGGCGAGTGGAAGGCTCCGGCGTTGCAGCCGCTCCAGCATGAGCTGGCGGCGCTCAGCGGTGAGCAGCGGGAGCTCGTCCGGCGCTGCTGCCGCAGGGTCGTCGACGGCGCGATCCACGATTTCCTCTTCGCGCTGGCCGAGGAGACGGATCGCGGGAGCGAGCGGGTCGTCCTGCTGGTGGACGGTCAGAATGCCGCGGCGTTGAGTGATGGTCTTCAGGGCGAGCCCTTCGAATGGCGGAGCCAGTTCAGCCGTTACGGGGAGAGCCCCGAGAACGCCTAGCTCCGCGGTGGCCTCGTTGAGCAGGTAGTCGGGGGGCAGGTCAGCGGATGGCGCGCACGGTCCGCCGCCCGCGTCCGCGACGTGGATCGTCCCGTCCGCGCCGGCCGCCAGGCCGAGGGGCAGCGCGAACGTCGCGCTCGCGCCCGTGCCATCGTCACCCCCGCTCCGGCCCGAGCCGGCGAGGGTGTGAACCGTGCTCTGGGCGGCGCTCGGTCCCGCCGCGACGCCCGGACGCGCAGGCTGCCCGGGTCGGAGAAGACCACCTCGTCTCAGCGGTGGGTCGTCGTGATCGACGGATCCAGGGCGCGCAGCGTGGCGCCGAGGTCCCCGTCCCGGCCGGTCTGGTCGAGCTTCTCGCGGCAGTAGACGCGCAGCGGATCGGTGGTGGCGAGCGTTGGCTGGCACGCGCCGCTCCCCGGCTGTGGGAGGCGCGACCCCGTGACGAAGACGGGAGCGGACGTGCGCTCGACCGCAGGCGCTCGCGCCGTCGCCTGGGTGTCATGGGCACAAGCGGCCGTCAGCGCGACGACGGCGCCGAACGCCCTCACCACCGCGTGTCCGCCACCGCTCGCCACCATGATCGCTCCTCCGCGTTGCGTACCCGTACTGTACGTACGGTCTTCGCGCCTGCCGCGCCAGGCTCTCTTTTGGCGCTGGCGGCCGCCACGACCAGTTCAGCCGAGTGTGCCGCGCCAGCTCCTTTCGCGCCACGAGCGCGCCGCCAGCAGCGTCCAGCATCGCGCGGCGCCCGCCCGGCGGGCTGGACAGACCCGGCCGAAGCAGGGCAAGACAGCTTTCCCCTCCGCGGGCGATGGCCGCCCGCGGGCAGCGCGTCCCCTCGAGGCAGATGATCAGATCGAGCGATGGTGGTCGAACCGGGTTCCGGGTGCTGGCGGCGGTGAGCTTCTGTCACCTGCTGAACGACATGCTCCAGTCGGCCATCCCGTCCGCGTACCCGATCTTCAAGGGCGCCTACCACCTCGACTTCGGCCAGATCGGCGTCATCACGCTGACCTCGCAGTTCACCGCCTCGCTGCTCCAGCCCGTGGTCGGGATGTACACCGATCGCCGGCCGCTCCCGTATTCGCTCGCGATCGGCATGTGCTTCACGCTCGCCGGGCTGCTGCTCCTGGCGGTGGCTCCGAGCTACCCGTTCGTCCTGGCCGCGGTGGCCTGCGTGGGGGTGGGCTCGGCGGTGTTCCATCCGGAGTCCTCGCGCGTGGCGCGGATGGCGTCCGGCGGACGGCACGGGCTCGCGCAGTCCTTCTTCCAGGTGGGCGGCAACGTCGGCTCGGCGGTCGGGCCGCTGCTGGCGGCGTTCGTCATCCTGCCGTTCGGCCAGCACAGCATCGCGCTCTTCTCGCTGGGCGCCGCGGCGGCCATCCTGGTGCTGCTCGGGGTGGGGCGGTGGTATGCCGGGCGGCGCGCGCAGGGCGGCCGGGCCGCGGGGGAGGGCGCGAGGCTCCCGCGCCGGCGCGTGCTCGCCGCGGTGGCCGTCCTCGTGGCGCTGGTGTTCTCGAAGTACTTCTACCTGGCGAGCCTCAACAGCTACTACACGTTCTTCCTCATCCAGCGGTTCCACCTCTCGGTGCGCGAGGCGCAGCTCCAGCTCTTCCTCTTCCTCGGAGCCGTGGCCGTGGGCACGCTGGCGGGCGGCCCCATCGGCGATCGGATCGGCCGGCGGTACGTCATCTGGGGCTCGATCCTGGGCGTCCTGCCGTTCACGCTGGCCTTGCCGTACGCGAACCGGTCCCTCACCACCGTGCTCACCGTCGTCATCGGCCTGGTCCTCTCGTCGGCCTTCTCGGCCATCGTCGTCTACGCGCAGGAGCTCATGCCGGGGCGGGTCGGCGCCGTGGCGGGCCTGTTCTTCGGGGTCGCGTTCGGCGTCGGCGGCGTCGGCGCGGCGCTGCTCGGCGAAGTCGCCGACCGGCACGGCATCGAGTTCGTGTACCGCGTCTGCTCGTTCTTGCCGGCCATTGGGCTGCTCACGGCGTTCCTGCCCGACCTCGAGCAGCGCGCCCGGGCGGCCCGGTCCGCCGCAACCGAGGTGGAGGCGACATGACGCGACCTGGAGACCCCGTGGCGGCGGTGGACACGCCGGCGCTCGTCCTCGACCTGGACGCGATGGAGCGCAACCTCGAGCGGATGGCCGCCTTCGCGCGCTCGGCCGGGGTGCGGCTGCGCCCGCACGCGAAGATGCACAAGAGCGCCGAGCTGGCGCGCCTGCAGCTCGCGGCGGGCGCGGTCGGCGTCTGCGTGCAGAAGCCCTCGGAGGCGGAGCGGCTCGCGGAGGGCGGCGTCGACGACCTCTACCTCTCGAACGAGGTCGTCTCGCCGGAGAAGCTCGAGCGCGTCGCGGCGCTCGCCGGGGCGCTCGCCGCGCGGGGCGGGCGGCTCGCCCTCGCGGTGGACTCGCCGCTGGGGGTCGCCCGGCTCGCGGCGGCGGTGGCGGCCCGGCGCGCGGAGCTCGACGTGCTGGTCGAGATCGACGTGGGCCAGGGGCGCTGCGGCGTCCCGGTGCCGGAGGGCGACGCCTCCGCCGCGATCGCCCTGGCCCGCGCGGTCGCGCGATCACCAGGCCTCCGGTTCGCCGGGCTGCAGGCGTACCACGGGAACGCGCAGCACGTGCGCTCGGTCGAGGCCCGGCGCGCCGCGGTGGCCGCGAGCGCGGAGCGCGCCCGCGCGGCGCGGCAGGCGCTGGAACAGGCGGGGATCCCGGTCCCGCTCGTCACCGGGGCGGGCACGGGCACCTTCGCCTACGAGGCCGCGAGCGGCGTCTACGGCGAGCTGCAGCCGGGGAGCTACCTCTTCATGGACCGCGACTACGCCGACAATGAGCGCGATCCTGCGGTGCCCCGGTTCGAGCACGCGCTCTTCGTGAAGGCCGAGGTCATGAGCGTGGGCCCGCGCTACGCCGTCGTGGACGCGGGCCACAAGAGCCACGCGGTGGACTCCGGGGCCCCGCGCGTGCACGACCCGAGCGGGAGGTTCGACCTGCGCTTCGAGACCGCCGGCGACGAGCACGGGCTCCTGTGGCCGGTGGGAGGGAGCCCGCTCCCCGCCCTGGGCGACGCCGTCTGGCTCGTCCCGGGCCACTGCGATCCGACCGTGAACCTGCACGACGGGTACGTCGCGGTCCGGGGCGGGCTGGTGGAGGGGCGCGTCGATCGCCTCATCCGCGTCGACGCGCGCGGCGCGATCACCTAGCGCGCGGCCGCGAGGTCACCCGAGCCCGGCGGCGCGGGCGACGAGCAGCAGCCCCGCCCCGACCGCCACCGCCCCGGTGGCCCTCGCCACGCGCTCGCCGGCGGGCGCGAGGCGCTCCGCGGTGATGGCGGCGCCCACCACCGCCATCGCGCGCAGGTCCATGACCCCGGCGACGAGGAGGATCGCCGTCGGCCCGGCGCAGCAGGCGGCGCAGTGTCGTCCCAGGCGCACCCCGTGGCGGAGGGCCGCCCCGGCGCCGGTCCCCAGCGGGAGGCCGGGCCCGGGCGCCTCCCGGCAGCAGGCCAGGTGGCGCGCCTTCCACGCGGTGAGCTGGAGCGAGCCGGCGACCAGGACGACCAGGCCGATCGCGGCCGGCACGGCGCGCGCGAGCGCCGGCTCCTCCATCTCGGCCGCCGCCAGCGCGATCCCGAGGGGGAAGGCGGCCGCCCCCAGCGCGCTCCACACCAGGAAGTAGCCGGCGCCGGCGAGCGCGGTCAGCCGCCCGGGGTGCGCCTCGCCGGCGCCGCCCAGCGCCAGGCGGTAGCGCCAGAGCGCTGGGGCGACGGACGGCACCATCATCGCCACCATCATCGCCAGCCACATGCCGAGGAACGACGCCGCGGCGGCGGGCCAGCTCTGTCCGGGCATCCGCATCCACGCCATCGACATCGACCAGCCGCCGGGCATCGGCATCTCGCCCATCCCCGACATGGAGGCGCACCAGGCGATCGTCAGCGCCGCGCTGGCGGCGAAGAGCGAGGTGGTGAGGGCCAGGAACGCCCGCGGAGAGGCTCGCCCGGAGGTCGCTGGAGGCGGGGCCAGGGCTCGGGGGTGCGCGGCGGTGGTCATGTCGGCCTCAGCGCTGGGCGTACTCGTCGTGGCGCCGCCACCAGACGCCGGTCTCGTTGCGGCCCCTGGGCGCGCGGTCGAGCCACTGGTACATGCCCCAGAGGCCGTCCAGCCCGCGCGCGTAGGCGGAGTAGGCGTGGTAGACGACGCCGTCCTCCAGCGCGAACGCGCTCATGCCCGGACGCTCGCGCGTGTAGGTGGCGGGGTCGGTGCCCGCCATGGCGGCGTTGTCGCCGACGGGGTCCCCCGACATGCGGCTCGCCATCCCCGCGTCGCCGCGGACCTCCCAGGCCGGCTCGCGCCGGTAGTTGTACTCGATGCCGCCCTGACGCTGCTCCTCCGGCGTGAAGCCGACGTTGAAGTCGGCGTTGAAGTCGCCGCCGAACGAGGAGGCCCACGGGAACTTCCAGCCCATGCGCTGCCGGTACGCGAGCAGCTTCGCGAGCGGCGCCCGCGACACCGCCGCGAGCGTGACGTCGTGGTGGGCCAGGTGGCTGACGAAGCCGTCGAAGCCGTCCGCGATCGTGGAGCAGGTCGCGCACCCCGCGGCGTAGTCGGGTCCGAACATGAAGTGGTAGACGAGGAGCTGGGAGCGCCCCTGGAACAGGTCCGCCAGCGTGGCCCTCCCCTCGGCGGTCTCGAACTGGTAGGCCTTCTCGACCCGCACCCACGGCAGCTCCTGCCGCCGGCGCGCCAGCTCGTCGCTGCGCCGCGTCAGTTCCTTCTCCGCCTCGAGCAGCGCCAGCCGCGCCGCCGTCCACTGCTGGCGGGTCCCGGTCTTGTGCGTCGTCATCGCCGCGTCTCCCTTCCCTCGGCTGCGGGGAGCCTGGATGGCCCCGCCGTGGCAGGGTCCAGTCCCTGCGCAGTCGAGAGGTAAGGTCCGGCGCAGCGGGGCGGGAGTAACAAGGGCGACGCGGTTAAGACCGGGCGATGGATCTCGCGGTCACCGCGGCAGGGCTCGCGCTGCGCGCCGGGGATCCGCTGGGCGCGCTGAAGCGCGTCGCCCTGCGGAGCGACCCGGCCGCCCTCGCGCTGCGCGGGATCGCCATGGCGCAGCTCGGGGACCTGGGGCGGGCGCGGGAGCTGCTGCGGCGCGCGGCGCGGCGCTTCGGGCCGCGGGCGCCGCTCGCGCGGGCGCGCTGCCTCGCGGCCGAGGCGGAGGTGGCGCTGGCGGCGCGCGACCTGGCTGGGCCGGCGCGGCCGCTGGCCGAAGCCCTGCGCACGTTCGCCGCCCACGGCGATCGGGAGAACGCGCTCCACGCGCGGCTGCTGCAGCTCCGGCGGCTCGTGCTGCTCGGCCGGATCGGCGAGGCGGCCGGCGCATACGAGGCGCTCGAGCTCGGCGGCGCGCCCGCCCGGCTCGCGGCCGTCGCCGGCCTGGTCGCCTTCGAGGTCGCGCTGCGCCGCGGGCGCGCCGACGGGGCGCGCGAGGCCCTCGCCCGGGCGCGGGAGGCGGCGGCGCGCGCCGGCATCGGAGCGCTGCGCGCCGAGGTCGAGCAGGCGGGGAGGGCGCTCGCCCTCCCGGCGGCGCGCCTCGTCGCCGCGGGAGAGGCGCGGCCCTTGACCCTGGCCGACGTCGAGGCCGTGCTCGCCTCGGCGGACCTGGTCGTCGACGGCTGCCGGCGGGCGGTGCGCCGGGGTGCGCGCGTGGTGCGGCTCGCGCGGCGGCCGGCGCTGTTCGCGCTGCTGCACGGGCTGGCGGAGGCGTGGCCGGGCGAGGCGGGCCGGGGCGCGCTCATCGCGCGCGCCTTCGAGGCGCGCCGGGCGAACCCGTCCCACCGCGCGCGCTTGCGAGTGGCGGTGGGACGCCTGCGCCGCGCGATCTGGCCGCTCGCCGAGATCCGGGCCAGCGCCGGGGGCTTCACGCTGGTGGCGCGAGGAGCGGCCACCGTGCGGCTGCTGGCGCCGCCCGTCGACAGCCCAGAGGCCGCCCTCCTGGCGCTGCTCGCCGACGGCGAGGCCTGGTCGACCTCGGCGCTGGCGCTGGCGCTGGGGGCGAGCCAGCGGACGGTGCAGCGGGCGCTGCGGGCCCTGGAGGAGGCGGGCCAGGTGCGCGCGCTGGGCGGCGGCCGCTCCCGGCGCTGGCTCGCCGCGCCCGTGGCCGGATTCGCGACGACGTTGTTGCTCCCCGGCTCCGGCGAGGCCGGTTAGGGTAGAGGAGAGGAGCGGGCCATGGGCAAGGTGCGCGACGCGGGGCAGCCGGCGGAGACGGTGCGCGAGTACGGGCCCTTCCCGGGCGTGGAGCGCGTGCACGGCGTGAGCTTCGACGGCCGCCTGGTCTGGTTCGCCAGCGGCGGCGCGCTGCAGGCCTTCGAGCCCGGCAACGGCGGGATCGCGCGCACCCTGGACGTCGCCGCCGAGGCCGGGACGGCCTTCGACGGCCGGCACCTCTTCCAGCTCGCGGGCGGCCGCATCCACCGGATCGACCCGGCGACCGGCGCGGTGCTGTCGACCATTCCGGCGCCGGGCGGCGGGCGCGACTCGGGGCTGGCCTGGGCCGAAGGGACCTTGTGGGTCGGGCAATACCAGGACCGTAAGATCCACCAGATCGACCCCGAGACGGGCGCGATCCTGCGCACGATCGAGTCGAGCCGCTTCGTCACCGGGGTCACCTGGGTGGACGGCGAGCTCTGGCACGGGACCTGGGAGGGAGGCGAGTCCGACCTCCGCCAGGTGGACCCGGAGACGGGGGAGGTGCTCACCCGCCTGACGATGCCCGAGGGGGCGGGGGTGAGCGGGCTGGAGTCGGACCGGGGCGACCTCTTCTACGCGGGCGATCCCGAGCGCAGCAAGGTGCGCGCCATTCGGAAGCCGCGCCGCCGCTCGGCGCGCTAGGCTCGCGCAGCGCCTCTGAGGACCGGCCGCGCGAGCGCGAGGAGCCACGGGCGCGGGGCGCGCTCGAGGTCCAGGTGAGCCAGCGGCTCTCTGCCTGGTGCCATGAGCTCACGCCCGCCTCGGCCGCTGCTCGAAGAACGGTCGGCCGGTGCAACGAGCGCCTGCGCGCTCGCCTCGTGGGCCGGGTGCGCGCCGAGCCCATGCGCGTGCGGTTGGCCACGCCGCCGGTGATGAGCCCGGGAGACCGCTCGGGATGCGGCCCGGACGCGCAGCGCCGGGCGCCGGTCGAAGGCGCACAATGTGTCCGATCCTCGAGGCAGCAGCGGAGGCGGGTATGGCGGCCAAGCAGCTCCTGTTCGACAGCGCTGCGCGCGAGGAGGTCCTGCGCGGCGCGACGGTCCTGGCGAATGCGGTGCGAGTCACCCTCGGGCCCCGCTCCAAGTGCGTCCTCATCGACAAGGGGTGGGGCGAGCCGATCGTCTGCAACGACGGCGTGACCATCGCGAAGGAGCTACAGCTCGACGACGCGACGGAGAACCTCGGGGCGCGGATGATGCGCGAGGCCGCGCAGCGCACGGGAGACGAGGTGGGCGACGGCACGACGACCGCGACCCTCCTCGCCCACGCCATCTTCGCCGACGGCGTCCGCAACGTGGCGGCCGGGGCGAGCGCGATCGAGCTGAAGCACGGGCTCGAACGCGGCGTGCGGGCGGCGGTGGGGGCGCTCCGGAAGCTCTCGCGCCCCGTGAAGAGCCGGCTCGAGAAGGAGCAGGTCGCGACCATCTCCGCTCATAACGACGCGGTGATGGGGGCGCTGGTGGCGGACGCGGTCGAGCGCGTCGGCGGGGAGGGGGTCATCTCGGTGGAGGAGGCGAAGGGGACCGAGACCCGCCTCGAGCTCGTCGAGGGCATGCAGCTCGACCGGGGCTACCTCTCGCCGTACTTCGTCACCGACGCCGACCGGATGGAGTGCGTCCTCGAGCGACCGCTCATCCTGCTCACGGACCGGCGCATCTCGCTCATGAAGGACCTGCTGCCGGTCATGGAGGAGGTCGTGAAGCTGGGGCGCCCCCTGCTCATCGTCGCCGACGACGTGGACGGGGACGCGCTCGCGACGCTGGTCGTGAACAAGCTCCGCGCCGCGATCCAGTGCGCAGCCGTGAAGGCACCGGGGTTTGGTGATCGCCGCAAGGCGATCCTGGAGGACCTGGCGGTCGTGACCGGGGGCCAGGTCGCCTCGGAGGACGTCGGGCTGAAGCTGGAGCACGTCACGGCGGCACAGCTCGGGAGCGCCCGGCGCGTGGTGGTGGCCCGCGAGACCACCACCGTCATCAAGGGAGCGGGCGACCGGGACGCGATCGGCGCCCGCGCCGAGCAGCTCCGGCGCCAGCTGAAGGAGGAGAACAGCGACTACGACCGCGAGAAGCTGGAGGAGCGGCTGGGGAGACTGGTGGGCGGCGTGGCGGTCATCCATGTCGGCGCGCCGACCGAAGCCGAGCTGAAGAGTCGCAAGGAGGCGTTCGAGGACGCCATCAGCGCGACCAAGGCCGCCGTGGCGGAGGGGGTCGTGCCGGGCGGCGGGCTCGCGCTGCTGAGGCTCATCGAGGCCGTCGCAGCGGAGGAGGCGAGGTGCGAGGGGGACGAGCGCACCGGGCTCGCGGTCCTGAAGCACGCGCTCACCGTCCCGACCCGTCAGATCGCCGCCAACTCCGGCGCGGATGGCGCGGTGGTGGTCGAGCGGATGCGGACCGGAGCGGGGAGCTTCGGGTTCAACGCCGCCACCGGGCAGTACGTCGACCTGGTGGAGGCCGGCATCGTCGACGCGACGAAGGTGGTGCGGCTGGCGCTCGAGAATGCGGTCTCGGTGGCGAGCGTGCTCCTGCTCACGGAGGCGACCCTGACCGAGGCTCGGCCGGCGAAGCCGGAGCAGGTCGCCGCCGAGTGAAGCGGAGCGCGGGGCCTCACGTCGGCCGATGGAAGTGGCGCGAGACGAGCACGGGGCAGTCGGCGCGGTGCACGACGTGCTCCGCGACCGAGCCGAGCACGAGGCGCTTCAAGCCGCCGCGACCGTGCGTCCCGATGACGATGAGCTCGGAGGAGCCCTCGCTGGCGAACCGCAGGATCGTCTCGGCTGGATGACCTTCCAGCATCCTGCCCGCGACCGGACGTCCGGCCAGGAACTCGGCCTCGCGCCGCCATGCCTCCAGCAGCTGCTGGCGGTGACGCAGGGTCATGTCGGCGCCCGAAGCCCGCGTCGCATCGTGCACGTGAACGAGCGTGAGGCTCGCCTCGTACCGCCGCGCGATCTCGGCCGCGTAGTCCATGGCGACGCGCGACGAGTCCGAGAAGTCCACCGCGCAGCAGATGTTCTTCCACTCGGGCATTCCGGCACCTTCCTGTCCCGTGCGTCGCGTCGCTACGTCAGCCCTGGAGCGCGCCGGCTTGTCGCACGACCATGACGGGACACGGCGCTTCGCGGACCACCCGCTGGGCGACAGAGCCGAGGAGGACGCGAGCGAGGCCCTTGTCGGCGTGGGTCCCGGTCACCACGAGATCGAACGATCCTTCGCGGGCGAACCGCACGATCGCCGCCGCGGGCGGACCCTCGGTCAGGATCACGGTGCGCACCGGGCCGCCGATGACGCGCTCGGCTTCACGCTGATGGGCGGCCAGCTTCTGCTCGATCTCCGGCGCCGCGTGCTCGTATCTCTCCAGCAAGAGGTCGGGGGACGGTGCGTGCGCCTCGTAAACGTGGAGCAATGTCAGCGCGCCCTGGAGCCGCCGCACGAGGGATGCTGCTTTCCCTACGATGACGCCCGACGAGTCCGAGAGGTCGAGCGCACAGCAGACCTTGCTCCATTCAGGCATGACGTTCACTCCTGGAGAGCCCGTCCGCTGCAGGCGTCCTGCCGACGTCTTCACCAGCCCGCCTGGTGTCACGTGCTCGGAGAGGCGATCGCGCCCTCCGGCCGGAGATGGCGAAGGATCCTGCTTCGGGCGACGCGGCCGCGGCGTCGAGGTCTCCACTCAGGATGAGGGTAGCGTCGCCACTGGACGGGACGAGCTCGATCGCCATCGGCATCAAGCTACGCGCGTTGCACCACTCCGTCCTGACCCGGCTGCGGCGCTCCGCCAGGTCCCCTCGCGACCGTCGTGATCGGTGGGCTCGTCACCTCGACGCGCCGAGCAGGAGCGAGCTGACGAGCGAGGCGGAGGAAGGGCATGACCCGACAAGGCCGCGCACCCGTTGGTGGCAGGCGAGGCCGCTCCGGTGCGCTGCGGGGGTGGAAGGGAGGTACAGTTCTCGGCCGTGATCCGAACGAGGGTTTCCATGGGGGAGCCTGAATCTGGCGTGAACCCGTGCTCGAACGCTCCGAGCGCCCGGGCGGAGGACTCGCTCAGGGCGTCGGAGGAGCGCCTGCGGCTCGCCCTGGACGCCGCGAGCGAGGTGGTCTGGGACTGGAACGTCCTGGAGGACGAGATCTACCAGAGCGCGCGATGGGCGGAGCTTCTCGGGTACTCGCCCGAGCAGACACCGACCAGCATGTCGCAGCTCGCGGGCTTCATTCACCCCGAGGAGATGCCGATCGTGCAGCGGCAGGTCTCGAACGCGATCGGCGGAGTCACCGACACCATCACCTTCGAGCATCGGGTCCGCGCCGCATCGGGAGAGTGGAGGTGGATGCTCGCCCGGGCACGCGTCGTCGAGCGCGACGTGGCGGGCGCCGGGGTCCGCATCGTCGGCACGTGCTCGGACATCACCGCCCAGAAGCAGGCGGAGGAGACGCTGCGGGAGCTGGACCGCCGTCGGGAGCAGTTCCTGGCGGTGCTCTCGCACGAGCTGCGCAACCCGCTCGCCGCGGCGCGCAACGCCTTGTTCGTCATGGAGGGGGCCCCCGCCGGGAGTGCGCAGGCTTCCTCCGCTCGAGGCATCGTCCAGCGTCAGCTCGGCCAGCTCACGCGCCTGGTCGAAGATCTCCTCGACGCCAGCCGCATCACGCGCGCCAAGATCCGGCTGCAGCAGGCCAGGCTCGACCTCGTCGAGCTGGCGCGCCGCTCGGTGGAGGAGAACCGGTTCGCGTTCGCGGCGAAGGGAATCGAGCTGCGGGTCGCGCTCCCGCCCGGCCCGGTGTGGGTCGACTGCGACGCGACGCGCATCGTCCAGGTGCTCGGGAACCTCCTCCAGAACGCCGCCAAGTTCACGCAGCGCGGGCACGCCCTGCTCACCGTCGAGGTCGATGGCGCAGCGCGTGAGGCGGTGATTCGCGTCCGGGACACGGGGGTCGGGATCGCGCCCGAGCTGCGGAGCCGGCTGTTCCGACCGTTCGAGCAGGGAGATGGGACGCTCGATCGGAGAGGGGCCGGGCTCGGTCTCGGCCTGGCGCTGGTGAAGGGGCTCGTCGAGCTGCACGGCGGCACGGTCGAGGCCCGCAGCGAGGGGCCGGGGAAAGGGGCCGAGCTGATCGTTCGGCTCCCGCTGCAGGCGGCCCCGCGCGCGGCCGAGCCGGGGCCACCGCCGCCGGAGGCGTGGCGCCGGCTGAGGATCGTCGCCGTGGAAGACGACGAAGACGCCGCGGTGGTCCTCGGCCAGATGCTGGAGATCCTCGGGCACCACGCCGATCTCGCGCGCACCGGCGCGGAGGCGCTGGAGCTGGTCCGCACGGTGCGCCCGGACGCGGTCCTCTGCGACATCGGCCTGCCGGGCATGAGCGGGTACGACGTCGCTCGCAGGATCCGAGAGGATCCCGAGATCAGGCACATCCCGCTCGTCGCGCTGACCGGGTACGCCTCACCGGCCGACGTCCAGCAGGCGGCCGAGGCGGGGTTCGATCGCCACCTCGCGAAGCCGACGCTGCCGGATGAGCTGTCCCGCGTGCTCGCCACGGTCTCGCGCGCGGCCCCCACGACGCGGGCTCCACGGCGAGAGCTCACGGCTGGCCCCTGACCCCGCTCCGGCGCAGCGCGCGCCCGCCCCTCCGCTCACCGCTCGACGCGCCCCGACACGATGCGCCACGTCGACGTCGTGCACCGCGCCGCGAAGGCGTCGTCGTGCGTGACGAGCAGGAGCGCGCCCGGGTAGGCCGCGAGCGTCGCCTCCAGCCGCTCGACGGTCGGCAGGTCGAGGTGGTTCGTGGGCTCGTCGAGCACGAGCGCCCACGCATGCCGGCCGAGGCCGAGCGCGAGCAGGAGCTTCCGGGCCTCGCCGGGAGACGGCTCCAGGCTGGCGAGGAGCCGCTCGGGGTCGCTCCCGAGCGCGGCGACGATCGAGAGCACCCGCCCCCGCACCTCGGGCGGCAGGCGGCGCACCGCCTCGAGCGCGCGCCGCGCCTCCCCGGGGGCGAGCTCCTGCGGCAGGACCAGCACCTTCTCCGGCGGGAGCGCGGAGGCCTCGAGCAGCGCGACGAGGAGCGTCGTCTTGCCGGCGCCGTTCGGCCCGGCGAGCCGCACGCGATCGGCGCGGCCGAGCCGGACCTCGACGCCGCGGAGCAGGGGCCGGCCGTCCACCTGGAGGAGCGGGCGCGCCAGCGCGAGGGGCCAGGGACGCGGCGCGCGCTCGAACCCCGCGAACACCGAGCGCCCGATCGCCTTCTCGACCGCGGCGACCGGCACCGCCTCCGCGGCGCGCGCCGCCTCGCGCCGGAGCACGCCGACTTGCCGCCCCAGGCGATCCTCGGCCCAGCCGGCGAGGTTCTTGGCGGGCATCCCGCGCGCGTCCCGATCCCTGGGGTCTCGCCCGCGTCCGCTGCGCGAGCGCTCCGCGGCCGCCCGCGCCCGACGCGCGTCGTCGAGGCGGCGCTCGGCCCGGCGCCGGGCGTCCTGCGCCGCGGCGCGCGCGTCCCAGGCCGCGGCCGTCTCGGCCTCCCACGCCGCGCGCGCGACGCCGTACGCGCCCCGGTACAGGCGCGCCTCGCCGCGGTGGAGGCGGAGCGTGGTCGAGGTGAGCGCCTCGAGCAGCGCGCGGTCGTGCGACACGACCACGCCCAGCCCGCGAAACCGCCGGAGCGCGTCGAGGAGCAGGGCGCGCGCGGCCTCGTCGACGTGGTTCGTCGGCTCGTCGAGCAGGAGCACGTCGGGGCCGGCCGCGAGCGCCGCCCCGAGCTGCCAGCGCTTGCGCTCGCCCGGGGAGCAGGTCGCCCAGCGCGCGAGGTCGGCCGGCTCGAGGTGGAGCGCGTCGCGGAGGCGCCGCGCCTCGCCATCCTCGCGGGCGGCGAGGGCGAGCGCGTCGGGGCCCGGGTCGTCCACGCGCTGCGGGCAGAGCACCACGCGCGCTCCGCCGGGCTCGACGCGCACCGCGCCCGAGCTCGGCTCGAGCGCGCCGGCGACGAGTGCGAGGAGGGTGGACTTCCCGGCGCCGTTCTCGCCCACGAGGCCGGTGTAGCCCGGGTCCAGGGTGAGGTCGGCGCCGTCGAGGATGGGAGCGGCGTCCGCGTACGCGAACGTGAGCCGCTCGAGGCGGAGGCGTGGCATGGGTGCTCCGGGAGACGCGCCGCGCGCGGCGGCGGCGGGGGCCGGCCAGGAGGTCGGCGGAAGAGGGCTTCGGTCTCTAGGAGCGGTCGATCATGGGTGCGACGCTCGCGCGTCGCGAGCCCCATCTAGCGCGGTCCGTCGGCCCACGCAACCGCGTGCCCTGTACGCCGTAGCGAGCTAGTCCGCCAAGCCGGCACGGTCCCGCACCGCCATCATCGTCGCGAGCATGGTGAGGACGAGCCGCTCCTCGCTGCCCGCGCTGGCGAACACGTCGCCGGCGCAGGTCGTCAGCGTGCGCCCCGCCTTGAGCACGCGCCCCCGCGCCACGAAGCTCTCGCCTTTCCCTGGCGCGAGCAGGTTCACCTTGAACTCGACGGTGAGCACCGCGGCGTCCGCCGGCATCAGGGTGAGCGCCGCGTAGCCGCAGGCGCTGTCGGCGACCGCGGTCATCGCCCCGGCGTGCAGGAACCCGTGCTGCTGCGTCAGGTCGGCGCGGAAGGGCAGGCGGAGGTCCACCTCGCCCGGCGCCACGCGCTCCAGCGTCGCCCCGAGCGTCGCCATCATCGCCTGGCGCGCGAAGCTGGCCCGGACGCGGGCGTCGAACCGCGGGTCGGCGGGCTGGAACGCGCTCATGAGGGCCACTCCCAGCGGGCGCGGGTCCGCCGCGGGTCACCGCTGCTTCTGGTACGTCCCCATGAGCTCGGCCTTCGCCAGCACGTGGCCCTCCATCGCCTGCTCGAGCTTCGGCTTCGTCGGCGAGCCGAGGTCCGGGAGGACGGTGTCGAGCGCGTACAGCTTGAAGAAGTAGCGGTGCCGGCCGATGGGCGGGCAGGGGCCGCCGTAGCCGGTGCGCTTCCAGTCGTTCACGCCCTCCCGCGTCCCGGCGGGCAGCTCCTTCGACGCCACCGCGCCCGGCAGGCCGGTCGAGGTGGCGGGGAGGCCGTAGAGCACCCAGTGGACCCAGGTCATCTTCGGCGCCTTCGGATCGGGCGCGTCCGGATCGTCGACGATGAGGGCGAGGCTCTTCGTGCCGGCGGGCGCGCCGGACCAGGCGAGCGGCGGAGAGGCGTCCTCGCCCTCGCAGGTATGGACGGAGGGGATCTCGCGCCCTTGCTGGAACGCCGGAGACTGCAGCGAGAAGGTCATGGCCCCGCGACTCTAGACGGGCCGGGGTGCCAGGATCACGCGCGGATCTGGGGTCCATCTTCGGGGGGCGCCCGGCGCCGGCTCGTGCTACGTCGAGCCGGCATGTCCGACCTCCCGACCCTCTACGCGATCGACTTCGGCACCAGCAACTCGCTGCTCGCCGCGGCGAACGCCCGCCGGGTGTTCGATCCGGTGCCGCTCGACCCGTCGGCCCCGGATCCCACCATCCTCCGGAGCATCCTCTGCTTCCCCGACGCGGGGGGCGCGTTCGTGGGCTCCGACGCCCTGCGGCAGTTCATCGAGCACGGCGCGGAGGCGCGCCTGCTGCGCTCCATCAAGCACTACCTGGGGTCCCGGTCGTTCCGCGGCACGGTCATCCGCGGGCGCCAGCTGACGGCGGAGCAGCTCGTCGGGTCGCTGCTCCGCAACATGCGGCAGCGCGCCGACGCCTTCTTCGGGACCGAGGTCCGGCGCGCCCTGCTGGGCCGGCCGGTCCACTTCGACGGCGGGGACGACGCCTTCGCGGAGGGGCGGCTCCGCAAGGCGGCCGAGCTCGCCGGCTTCGAGGAGGTGCACTTCCTGCCGGAGCCCATCGCGGCGGCGCGGGCCTTCGGCGCGGCGGCCGATCGCGACGAGGTGGCGCTCATCGGCGACTTCGGCGGCGGCACCTCCGACTTCACGGTGCTCCGCGTCGGCCCGCGCGCGCTCGAGCGGGCCGACGTGCTCGCGGTGGGCGGCGTGGCGGTGGCGGGGGACGCGCTCGACGCCTCGCTCATGCGCACCCGCGTCAGCAAGCACTTCGGCGCGGAGGTCCAGTACCGGGCGCCGTTCGGGAGCAACGTGCTGCGGATGCCGCACGGGGTGATGCAGCACCTCTGCTCCCCGGCGCACCTGTCGATGCTGCAGCGGCGGGACATCGCCAGCTTCCTCGCCGACGTCCGCCGCTGGTCGGTCTCCGACGAGGACCGCCGCCGGCTGGACCAGCTCACCACCCTCGTGGACGACACCCAGGGGTTCCAGCTCTTCGAGGCCATCGAGCGCGCCAAGCGCGAGCTCTCGTCGGCGCCGCGCGCCGAGATCGCCTTCTCGTACCCGGGCATCGAGGTGCGGGAGCCGGTCACGCGCCCCGGCTTCGAGGACGCGAGCCGGCGCGAGGTGGACGCCATCGCCCGCTGCCTGGAGGACACGGTCCGGAGCGCCGGCGTCGCGCCCGGCGACATCGGCGTGGTCTGCTGCACGGGGGGCACCGCGAAGGTGCCGCGGATCGCCGCCGAGGTCCGGCGGCTCCTGCCGGCGGCCCGGCTGGAGCAGTTCAAGGGCTTCCACTCGGTGGTGGAGGGGCTCGCCCGCGAGGCCCAGGCGGTCGAGCGGGGAGGGGCGGCGCCGTGAGCCCGCTCGCGCAGGCGCCCGGGGCGGGAGCGCCCACCGTCCTCCTCGCCGGCCACGTGACGCTCGACCGCCACGGGAGCGGGTTCGTGCCCGGCGGCGCGGCGACCTACTGCGCGCTCGCCTACGCGGGGCTCGGCGCGCGGGTGCGCGTCCTGAGCGCGGCCGGGCCCGAGTTCCCGGCGGGCGCCCTCGGGCGCGCGGAGGTGGCGTTCGCGCCGGCGCCGCGCACCACCACCTTCGCGAACGCCTATGGCCCCGACGGGCTCCGCTCGCAGCGCGTGCTCGCGGCCGCGCCGCCGCTCGACCCGGCGCGCCTCCCCCCGGCCTGGCGAGCCGCCGACCTCCTGCACCTCGCCCCCATCCTCGCGGAGGTGGAGCTGGCCGCGTTCCGCCGCGCCGTGCAGGCCCGCTTCTCCGGTCTGGGCGTGCAGGGCTGGGTGCGGCGGCTCGAGCCGGACGGGAGCGTCTCGCAGCCGCGCTGGGACCCGGCCCCCGAGGAGCTCGCCGGGATCGACGCGGCCGTCCTGGGCGAGGACGACGTCCCGGGGCAGGGCGATCTCGTCGGCCGGCTCGCCCGCCACGTCCCGGTGGTCGCCTTCACGCACGGCCGGCGCGGCTGCGAGGTGATCGCGCGCGGCCGCACGTGGAGGGTCGGGGTCCATCCGGCGCGCGAGGTCGATCCCACCGGCGCGGGCGACGTGTTCTCGGCGGGCTTCTTCCTCGCGCTGGCCGGCGGGGCGGAGCCGGCGGACGCGGCCCGGCTCGGCGCCGCGGCGGCGTCCATCTGCGTCGAGGGCGTGGGGCCGTCGGCGCTGGGGCGCATCGGCGAGGCGCGGGCGCGGGCGGCGGCGGTCCCGGCGCAGCTCGCCCCGTGAGCGCGCCGTCAGGCCCTCCCGCTCAGGCGATCTTCTTCAGCGCGTCCTCGAGCAGGCGCACCGTCCGCTCGACGTGCGTCAGCTTGTCGAGCCCGAACAGGCCGATGCGGAAGGTGCGGAAGTCCGGGCCCTCGTCGCACTGGAGCGGCACGCCGCCGGCGGTCTGCAGGCCCGCGGCGGCGAACTTGCTGCCGTTGACGACGCCCGGGTCGTCGCTGTAGCTCACGACCACGCTCGGCGCCTCGAAGCCGGGCGCGGCGACGCTGGGGAAGCCCTTCCTGGCGAGCAGCGCGCGCACCTCGCGGCCGAGCTCGAGCTGCGCCGCCGCGAGCTTCGCGAAGCCGTGGTCGCGCGCCTCGAACATCGTGTCGCGCAGCTTCCGCAGGCCGTCGGTCGGGGGCGTCGCGTGGTAGGCGTGGCCGCCGGCCTCGTACGCCTCCATGATCTGCAGCCACTTGCGCAGGTCGGCGGCGAAGCTCGTGCTGGTGGTGGCGTCGATGCGGGCGCGGGCCGCCTCGCCCAGCATCACGAGCGCGCAGCAGGGTGAGCCGCTCCAGCCCTTCTGCGGGGCGGTGACGAGCACGTCGACGCCGGTGGCGGCCATGTCGACCCACAGCGCGCCGGAGGCGACGCAGTCGAGCACGAACAGCCCACCCACCTCGTGCACCGCCGCCGCGACGGCGCGCAGGTAGGCGTCCGGGAGCAGGATCCCGGAGGCCGTCTCGACGTGCGGCGCGAACACCAGGTCGGGGCGCTGGCTGCGGATCGCCGCCGTGACCTCGTCGATGGGCGCCGGGGCGAAGGGCGCCTGGCGTTGCGTGCCCTGGCGGCGCGCCTTCAGCACCGTCGCCTCGGCCGGGATGCGGCCCACCTCGAAGATCTGCGTCCAGCGGTAGCTGAACCAGCCGTTGCGGAGGACGAGGCACCGCTGGCCCTGGGCGAACTGGCGCGCCACCGCCTCCATGCCGAAGGTGCCGCTGCCCGGCACCACGATGGCGGAGCGCGCGCCGTAGACCTGCTTCAGAGTCGCCGACAGGTCGCACATGACGCGCTGGAACCGCTTCGACATGTGGTTCAGCGCACGGTCGGTGTAGACGACCGAGTACTCGAGCAGACCGTCCGGATCGACGTCGGGCAGCAGGGCAGGCATGGGTTCTCCGCTGGGAAGAGGCCACCGCGCGAACGGCGGGCGAGAGCTTAACACCGGCCGCCCGGCGGGGCCGCCGGCCGGACGGGCGCGGCGGGCGCCCCCCCGAGCGAGCCGAGCCGTCAGGTCGCGTTCCAGTCGAGGATCACCTTCCCCGACCGGCCGCTGCGCATCACGTCGAAGGCTTCCTGGAAGCGGTCGATGGGGAACCGGTGCGTCACGACCGGTGAGAGGTGCAGGCCGGTCTGGAGCATGGCGACCATCTTGTACCAGGTCTCGAACATCTCCCGGCCGTAGATGCCCTTCAGGAAGAGCCCCTTGAACACCACCTGGCTCCAGTCGATCGCCTCCTGCCCCGCCATGATGCCGAGCAGCGCGACCTTGCCGCCGTGGTTCATCACCTCGAGGAGCTGGCGGAAGGCGCTGCCGTTGCCGCTCATCTCCAGGCCGACGTCGAACCCCTCGGTCATGCCGAGGTCCGCCATGACCGTCTTGAGGTCCTCCTTGCCGACGTTGACGGTGCGGGTGGCGCCGAGCTTCGCGGCGAGCCCGAGCCGGTAGTCGTTCACGTCGGTCACCACGACGTGGCGGGCGCCGACGTGCCGCGCCACGGCGGCGGCCATGGCGCCGATGGGGCCGGCGCCGGTGATGAGCACGTCCTCGCCGACCAGGTCGAAGGAGAGCGCCGTGTGCACCGCGTTGCCGTACGGGTCGAAGATGGCCGCGATGTCGTCGGGGACGTCGTCCGGGATCCGGTAGACGTTGACCGAGGGCAGCGAGAGCAGCTCCGCGAACGAGCCGGGCCGGTGGACGCCGACGCCGACCGAGTGCCGGCACAGGTGGCGCCGGCCGGCGCGGCAGTTGCGGCAGAAGCCGCAGGTGAGGTGCCCCTCGCCGCTCACCCGGTCGCCGGGCTTGAAGGCCGTGACCTCCGCGCCGACGCGCTCCACCACCCCGACGTACTCGTGGCCGACGATCATCGGCACCGGGATGGTGCGCTGGCTCCACGCGTCCCAGTTGTAGATGTGCACGTCGGTGCCGCAGATCGCGCTCTCGCGGATCCGGATGAGGACGTCGTGGACGCCCACCTCGGGCTCCGGCGCGTCCCGCACCATCCAGATCCCCTCCCGCCGCTCCGTCTTCGCCAGGGCCTTCATGTCGTGTGTTCCTCCGTCGCTAGCCGGGCCGGCCGGCGAGGGCCGCGGGCGTCGCCACGAAGCCCGCGCCGCCCTCCGGCAGCCAGCGGTCGAGCTCGCAGATGGGCCCCCCGACGACCTCGGGGCCCGCCGCGCCCGCGCGCACCGCCGCGTCGGCGGCGTGCACGCATACCATGACCGCGAGGGCTGGGCGCGTCAGCCCGGCCGCGAGGGCGCAGGCCCACGCCACCGCCTCGGTCCGCGCGGCGCTCGCGGCCTCGGGCTCGGCGGGGAGCAAGCGGACCCCCAGCACGCTGCCCGCCGTGCCGAGCGTGAGCGCGTAGCCCGCCTCGCGGAGCGCCGCCTCGGCGGCGTCGCCCACGTCGGCCTGCGCGGTGAGCGACTCCATGTCGGCGCTGCCGCGCGGCTTCACCCCGACGTGGACGGCCACCGCGGGCGCGGTCTGCAGCGCGCTCGCCGGCGCGTCGCCCAGGGCCGCCCGGGCCGCCTCGGCGACGGCCATCGCGGAGGGCCAGCGCCGCTCCCGATCCTTCTCCAGGCAGCGCGCCACCACCGCGTCGAAGGCCGGCGGCACCGGCGCGAGCGCGCTCGGCCGCGGCGGCGCCGCCTCGAGGTGCATGCGCTCCACCTCGGCCGGATCCGGGGAGTCGAACGGCAGCTGGCCGGTGAGCATCCGGTGCAGGAGCACGCCGAGCGCGTAGACGTCGGCGCGCAGGTCGATGGGCGCCCCCCGGATCTGCTCCGGCGACATCGAGGCGGGCGTCCCGATCCGCTGCCCGACGGCGGTGAGCCCGCCCGCCCCCGGCTCGAGCAGCTTCGCCACCCCGAAGTCGAGGAGCTTCACCTGCGGCGCGGTCCCCTCCGACACCAGCATGACGTTGCTGGCCTTGACGTCGCGGTGGACGACGCCCGCCTCGTGCGCGGCCTGCAGCGCCTCGCAGACCGGCGTCAGGTAGCCGACCGCCTCCGCGGGGAGGAGCGGCGCGCGCTCGAGGAGCAGCGCGTGCAGCGTCCGCCCCGCGAGCAGCTCCATCACGCAGAACGGCCGGCCGTCGGGGAGGGTGTCGATGTCGTAGATGTCGACGATCCCCGGGTGCCGGATCTGGTTCACGGCCCGCGCCTCGAGGATGAAGCGGGCCGTGATCTCGCTCGACTCCGCCGCGTCCCGGTGGAGGATCTTGACCGCGGCGCGGTGCCCGGCCAGCCGGTGCTCCGCCAGGTAGACGCCGCCGTGCGCGCCCGCCCCGAGGAAGCCCAGCACCAGGTACTCGCCCACCTCGGCGCCGAGGGGGACGCCCTCCTCGTTCGCCCCGAACGGCGGCGGCGCGGGGACCGTGTCGTCCATGCCCGTGCTCATCCGGGCGATAGGCTAGCATGCCGGCCGTGGCGACGAGCGACCCCCCCGGCGACGCACCCGGCGCACCCGAGCTCACGGCGCGCGCGCTCGCGGCGGGCCTCGCCATCGGCGCGCTCATCGCGGTCGGCAACGTCTACATGGGGCTCAAGACGGGCTGGTGGGACTCCGGCTCCATCACCGCCTCGCTGCTCGCCTTCGCGGGCCTCTCGGCGTGGGCGGGGGTGAGCGGCCGGCGCGCCACCGCCCTCGAGACGAACCTGGCGCAGACGGCGGCGGTGGCGGTGGGCGCGGCGCCGGCCGCCGCCGGGCTGCTCGGCGCCATCCCCGCGCTCGCGCTCCTGGGGCGGGACACGCCGGGCTGGGTCGCCGGCGCGTGGGGGCTCGGCGTGGGGGCGCTGGGCGTCCTCTTGGCGCTGGCGCTGCGACGCCGGCTGGTCGAGGAGGAGCGGCTTCCGTTCCCGACCGGCGTCGCCACGGCGGGCGTCATCCGCGCCGCGCACGGGGGGGAACGCTCGGGGACGCGCCTGCTCGCCGGCGTGGGCGGCGCGTCGGCGGCGCTCACCGCCGCGCGCGACGTGGCCGGCTGGTGGCCGGCGGTGACCGCCTGGCCGGGGACGGTGGCCGGCGCGCCCGCGGCCGCGCTCGGGCTGGGGATCGCCTGGAGCCCCATGATGGCGGGCGCCGGGCTGGTCGCCGGACTGCACAACGGGCTCGGCGTGCTGGCCGGCTCGGTGGTGGCGTGGGCCCTCGTCGCGCCCGCGCTGCTGCGCTCGGGCGCGGTGCCGGAGGCCGCCTACGGCCCGCTGGTGGGGTGGCTGGCCTGGCCGGGCGTGGCCCTCATGCTCGGCTCGGCCTCGGTCGCGCTGGCGGGCCAGGCGCGGACCCTGCCGCGCGCGCTCGGCGACCTGGCGAGGCTGCGCGGCGGGGGGCGGTCGGCGCTGTGGCTCGGCGGCGCGGCGGTGGCGGGGATCGCCGTGGTGGGCGCCGCCGGCTTCGGGCTGCGCCCGTGGCAGGTGGCCGCGGCCCTGGCGCTCGCCGCGGTGCTGGGCGGCGTGAGCGCCCGCGCCGCCGGGCAGACCGACATGATCCCGGCGGGCGAGGTCGGACAGCTGGCGCAGGTCGCCGGCGGGGTCGTCTCCCGGACCACGCTCGCCTCCAACGCCGGGATGGGCGCGGTGGTGGCGGGGACCGCCTCGCAGGCCGGCGTGTCGCTCTGGGCGCTCAAGGCGGGGAGCGACCTGGGCGCCTCCCCGCGCCGGCAGGCGCTGGCGCTGCTCGCGGGCACGGCGGTCGGGGCCGCGGTGGCGGTGCCGGCGTACCTGCTCCTGGCGCGATCGCAGGGGCTCGGGACGGCGGCGCTGCCGGTCCCGGGGGCGCTCCCCTGGAAGGCGATCGCCGAGACGGCGGCGGGAGGCCTCGCGGCGATGCCGCCCGGCGCCGGGGTGGCCGCCGCCGTGGCGTTCGCCGCCGGGGCGGCGCTCGAGCTGCTCGGCCGCACGCGCGCCGCCCGCTTCCTGCCGGCCGCGGGCGCCGTCGGGATGGGCTTCATCGCCCCCGCGCACTACGCCGCCGCCATCGCGGCGGGGGCGCTCGCCGGCGCCGCCTGGCGGGCGCTCCGCCCCGCCCGCGCGGGCGCGCTCGTTCCCCTGGTCGGCGCGGGCGCCATCGCCGGCGAGTCCATCGCGGGGGTGGCGGTCGCCGCCTGGTCGGTGCTGGGGCCCGGGCGCTGAGGAGCGTGAGCAGCCGCTCCAGGCTGCGCGCTCGACCGGTCGTGAGAGGCCCCTCCCCGGCCCTCTCCCCGCTGCGCCTCACGATTCGCCACAAGTCCCCCTAGGCACGTTCCAGCCGGCCGAGAGGTGCGTGGCCGTCCAGCGGTCGCCGCCTCGTCGAGCCAGGCGGCACCGTCCGGCGAGCGCCGCCGGCGAGGCGCCACCCCCACGTCCGCGGCGCCGTCCGCGAGATCGGCTCACGATCCGGTACCGCGTCGTCGCTGCGTCCGCGTCGAGCCAGCGGCCTCAGCGCCCTCTCCGCACGCCCCAGAAGTGCTTCCGCCAGCGGCGGTGGATGGAGCGCTTCGGTCCGCGTCCTTCCGGAACTGGTCCATGTGCTCCCTGCCGAAGACTTGCACAGCGTGCAGGGAGTTGTGATCCCAGCAAGCCACTCTCAGGTTGTCGGCGGTGCTGCGCCCACCGAGCGCCACCGGGCGGATGTGGTCGAGCTCGAGTCGCTTCGTCGAGCCGCAGACGCTCCCGTCCGGCAGGCGGAAGCTGCAGCGGCCGCCGTCCCGCTTCCACACCTCCCGCGCGACCGCCGCCGGGACGTGGCGCGGGTCAGCGGAGGGCTTCTGAGGCGCCGGCCGCGGCCGCTTCACGAGGCCGCGCCGGCGGTCGGTCTTCTCGAGGAGGAGGTCGAGCGCGGCGGAGAGCACCGCCTCGGTGTCGCCGTCGGGGATGGCGTGGGAGAGCGCGTCCTTGGCGGCGTCGAGCTTGGCGAGGAACGCCTTCGAGACGGTGAGGTGGTAGCGGCGGAGGTCAGCGTCGAGGGGCACCACCTCGTCGCGCGGGCGAGCCGGCGCGGAGAAGAGGTCGGTCGCCTCGCCCTGCTGTACCCTTTCGGACTTCACCGGCGAAGTCCGTTCGGGTACAGGCGAGGCGGTCCGCGCCTCCGCGGGCGCGCTCGCGCGCAGTGGCGGCGTGGTGCGCGCGAGCGCCGTGACCACCTCGCGCCGCGGCGGATTCGCGACCGGCCTCAGCTCGGCGACGAGCGCCTCCGCCTCGCGCTTCGAGAGCCCGTAGAAGCGCGGCAGCACCTCGCTCGCGTTCTCAGGGGTGAGCGCCTTCGAGAGCTCGTAGACGACCGACATGCACACGCGCCCATCGCGGAGCGGCTCCACGACGGCGGGGAAGCGCTGGACGAGCGCGGCGGCCGTCATGCGCCGGGCGGCGGCGCTGCTCGTGAGCCGGAGCTCGCGCTCGAGGTACTGGAAGAGCGAGGCG
>NZ_BJTG01000011.1 GCF_013340205.1 Anaeromyxobacter diazotrophicus | reverse complement strand
GGCTCCTGGGACGCGCGAGGCTCGCGCTGGGACCGCTCGGCGACCACACCCGGCGAGAACGGGTTCGGCCGGCCGTCGCGCCTCGGAGCGGCCCGGCGCGGCCGCGGGAGAGGCCTCCTCGCGCCTTTGCGTCGCCGAAGCGCGATCCGCGCGGAAACGCGTCAAGCTCCCATGCGGGATGACCCGGACGATAGTTACGATGCGTGAACACCGGTGCCCGCCCGCATCCGCCGCCGGCCCCGCGTATTCACCCTGGGGACACGTCGTGAGCCGGGCCACGCACGGCCGCGTCGGATGCGCGGCACCGCCTCGCGTGCGACGTCCGCCGAACGGCCGCGCCCGCCAGCGCGGCACCGCCCGCTCACCTGCCGCGCCCCTCTCTGCCAAACACCGCCCGCTCGCGCGGAACCGCTGCTACGCTCGAGCGGGCCCGGGCTAACCCTCGCACTCGGGTCGTGTTCACCGTCGCGGTCGAGGTCCACTCCACGGTCGCGGTCGGGGTCGAGGTCGACTCCACGATCGCGGTCGCGGTCGCGGCCGCCTCCCTCTCCCCGACCCCTACGCCACCGCCCCCGCCGCCTCCGCGACGCGCAGGATCTCCCCTGCCATCTCGGCCAGGGGGACCACCTTCTCGACGCCGCCGAGATCGGCGGCCACCTTGGGCATGCCGTAGACGACGCAGCTCGCCTCGTCCTGGCCGAGCGTGCGCGCGCCGGCCTGGCGCATCTCCAGCAGGCCCTGCGCGCCGTCGCCGCCCATGCCGGTGAGGATCACCCCCACGGCGTTGCGGCCGGCCACCTGCGCCACCGAGCGGAACATGACGTCCACCGACGGGCGGTGGCGGTTGACGCGCGGGCCGTCGCGCACCTGCACGTAGTAGCGGGCGCCGGAGCGGCGCAGCAGCATGTGCTTGTTGCCGGGGGCGATGAGCACCACGCCGGGGACGACCGAGTCGCCGTCGGCGGCCTCGCGCACCTCGACCCGGGCGATCTGGTTCAGCCGGTCCGCGAAGTAGCGGGTGAACATCTCCGGCATGTGCTGCGTGATGAGGGTGCCGGGCGCGTTCGGGGGGAAGGCGCGCAGGATCTGCTCGAGCGCCACCGTCCCTCCGGTCGAGGCGCCGACGGCCAGGATCTGGTGCGTGGTGCGGGTCAGCGCCGGGACGGGGCGCGGCGCCACCGCCGCGCCGCCCGCGGCCGGCGCGGCCGCGCGGCGCTTCAGGTCGACGTGGGCGGCGGCCTTCACCTTCTCCACTAGCTGGGCCGCCATGTCCCCCACCGTGAAGGACGCCCCCGGCTTGCACATCACGTCCACCGCGCCGGCCGCCAGCGCCTCCAGCGCCAGCTCGCCGCCGGCCGGGGTCAAGGACGACACCACCACCACCGGCAGCGGGTAGTAGTGCATGAGCTTGCGCAGGAAGGTGATGCCGTCCATCCGCGGCATCTCGAGGTCCAGCGTGAGGACGTCGGGCTTCTTCTGGACGATGAGGTCGCGCGCGACGTACGGGTCGGGCGCGCTGCCCACCACCTCCAGCTCCGGGTCCTTCGCGAGCTCGCGGCTGAAGATCTGCCGGACGACGGCCGAGTCGTCGACGACCAGCACGCGGGACTTCATGCGGCGCCGCCGGGCAGGCGCGCGGAGAGGTCGATGCGCCGGCCCTCCTCCTCCACCAGCGTGGCGACGGCGTCCGCGTGCGCCAGCTCGCCCTCGTGCTGCGCGGGCGCGACGCGCTCGACGCGCGGCAGCCCGAGCAGGCACTTCGCCTCGGGGCCGAAGAGCTCCACCAGGAGCGCGCCGGCCACCATGTTGAGGAGCTCGCCCACGGCGTCCTCGTCGTCGCCGGTGGTGGCCGCGCCGCCCTCGTCCTCGCCCAGCAGGTTCGCGGCGAGCGTGGCGCATAGATCCAGCGGGGCGGCCAGCACCAGCTCGCCCTCGTGGTCACCCATGAACGACAGCCGCGCCTGCAGCACCGCGCCGGCCAGCGGGGGCGGCTCCTCGCTGCGCTCGGCGAAGAGGAACGCCGCCTCCTCCAGCACCTGCGAGAGCGTCCGCGCCAGGATCTCGGCCACGTCAGCGGCCATGGGGCCCCTCCCCTGCCTGGAGCAGCTCCTCCACCACGGCGCGGAACTGCTCGGGGCGGAACGGCTTCTTGACGTACGCCCGCGCGCCGCACTTGTGCATCTCCTCCACCCGCGCCGGGCTGCGCTCGGACGAGACGATGACCACCGGCGTCGAGGCGAGCGCGGCGTCGCCCTTCATCTGCCGGATCAGCTCGGGGCCGGTCATGACCGGCATGTTGATGTCCGCGAAGACCACGTCGATCCAGTTCTTGCGCAGGATCGCGAGCGCCTCCTCGCCGTTGGCGGCTTCGTGCACCTGCCCGATGGGCAGGCCCGCCATGGCGATCGCCTTCTTGACCATCGTCCGCACGATGGCCGAGTCGTCGGCGACGAGGATGGTGTAGCTCATGGAGTGCCTCCAGGCTGCCTCAGGAACAGGGCCGCCAGCTCGTGAATGTCGTCCAGAGTACCCCCTGCGGTGGCCTCCAGGTCGCGCGCGCGCACCCCCAGGCGCGCCTCGACGCCGGCGTCGACGCTGCGGGCCAGCTCTCCGGCGTCCGCCCCCAGGCCCAGCGCGTGCGCCAGCGCGTCGGCGGCGTGCACCAGGTCGACGACGGGGCGGCAGGTGTCGTCGGGCGCGTCGCCCGGGGCGTGGTGCCAGCGCGCCGCGGCCGCGGCGGCGGGGGGCAGGCTCCAGGCCTCCGCCACCAGCCCACCCACCTCGCCGTGGTCGACCCCCAGCACCGCCCGCTCGGCCGAGACGAAGGGCAACCCGCCGCGGACGTGCGCCAGGATCTCGCCCGCCGCGTCGCCGACGAAGCTCCCGATGGCGAGCTTGCCCATGTCGTGCAGCAGGCCCGCGGTGAAGGTGAGCTCCGGGCAGGGCCGGCGCAGCTGCGCCGCGAGCCGCTCGGCCAGGGTGGCCACCGCCACGCTGTGCAGCCAGAAGGCGGAGGCCTCGACGTCGTACCCGGGCAGCCGCGCGGGGATGACGGGGGCGAGCGCCACCGCGGCCGCGAGGTCGGAGACGCGCTTCACCCCGAGCAGCGTGATGGCCTGCCGCACCGAGTCGGCGCGGCACCGCAGGCCGAAGTAGGCCGAGTTGGCGACCCGGAGGAGGTTCGCCGTCAGCGCCGGGTCGGGCCGCACCACCTGCTCGAAGTCGGCGGCCGCGCTGCGCTCGTCGCGCGCCAGCTCCCCCAGGCGCAGCGCGCTCGAGGCCAGCGCCGGCAGCGCCTTGACCTGCGAGAGGATCAGCGCCGGCGCGATCACAGCTCCACCTCCAGCCCCTGGGACGCCACCGTACACCGGCCCGTCCCGACGTGCAGGCGGGTGGTGCGGCTCTTCGCGCCGCCGACGTCCTCGGCGGCCACGATGACCCCGGTCTTCCAGAACATCTTGCGCAAGATGGTGTAGTTGCGCTTGCCGATGCTGAACAGCCCCTTGTCGTCGTAGAGCGCCCCGCCGCCCGCCACCTTCACCACCAGGTGCTCCTTCTTGCAGCCGAGGGCGTACAGGCTCTGGAACAGGAGCGGGATCCCGGTGTCGGCGAACATGGCCGGCCGCGCCTTCGCCTTCTCCGGGGAGGTCTCCGAGAGCGGCAGCATGTAGTGGATCATGCCGGCCGCCACCCGCACCGGGTCGTGCACCATCACCGCGATGCAGGAGCCGAGCGCGTAGGTCACGATCAGATCGTCGGGATCGGCGCTGACCTTGAGGTCCGAGATGTCGACGGTGAGCGTGCTCACGACGCGCGCTCCGTGGGACGGCGGAAGACGCTCGGGCGCTGCATCTTGAGCCGGGTGTCGATGCCCGACAGCGTCTCCGTGTGCCCGATGCAGAGCAGCCCGCCCGGCCGGAGCAGCTTCTCCACCGCCGAGATCAGGCGCTGCCGCGTCGGGTGGTCGAAGTAGATGAGCACGTTGCGGCAGAAGACCACGTCGAGCGGCCCGTTCATGGGGAACGGCGGCTCGGCCAGGTTGAGGCGCCGGTAGACGACGCGGGCCTTGAGCTCCGGGCCGGCCTCCCACAGCTCGCCGTCGGGATCGCGCGGGTCCGGGTGGCGCTTGAACCAGCGGCGGCGCAGCCCCTCCGGCACCGGCTCGAGCCGGGGAGTGCCGTAGCGCCCCTCGGTGGCCTGGCGCAGCGTGTCCACCGAGATGTCGGTGGCGAGGATCTTGAGGTCCGCCCCGGCGACGCCGTCGAGCCCCAGCGCCGTCATGGCCATGGAGTACGGCTCCTCCCCGGTGGAGCAGGCGGCGGACCAGAGCCGCAGCCGCCGCTGGCCGGCGAGGAGCAGCTCCGTCAGCTCCTCCCGCAGGAGGTCGAAGTGATCCGGCTCGCGGAAGAAGCTGGTGAAGTGGGTCGAGATGACGTCGAGGAAGCGCACCAGCTCCTCGCCGGAGCTGTCCTCCTCGAGGTAGCGCAGGTAGCCCTCGGCGTCGGGGATGGCCAGGGCGCGCAGCCGCTTCGCCACGCGGGCCGCGACCAGCGCCTCCTTGCCCGGCTTGATGCTGATGCCCGCCTTCTCGTAGGCGAGCGCGGCGAAGCGCTGGAAGAGCTGCGGCTCCATGGGTGAGACCCTCGTGTCCAGCGGACTCCGACCCCTCATCGGCCTCCGCTCTGGCGACCCAGGGGAGCACGGTGCGTGCCACCGGGAGTGCGTCCAGACCGGCGGTTTCAGGCCCTCCGGAGGTGGGTGGCGGGCGACCGGCGGTCGCCGTCCCGGGTCGAGGGCGCCCCGCCGCGCGCCCCGCGCTCGCGGCCCCTCCGGCCCGGGCTAGAAGTCCTCGAAGGTCGGATCCCCGTCGAGCGGGATGAGCTCCTCCGGCTTGAGCGGGATCCCGTTCGCGCCGCCGTGGGCGCCGTTCCTGGCCGGCTTGGCCGCGGGGCTGGCTGCGGCGGCAGGCTTCGCGGCGGCGGGCTTCGCGGCGGCGGCGGAGGGCCTGGCGGCGGGCTTGGCGGCGAACCGCGGCTTCGCGGCCGCGGCCGGCTTCGGCGCGGCCGGCTTCGCCGCGGCGGGCCTGGGGAGCGGCTTCGCGCTCGCTGGCCTCGCGCCGGGCGCGGCGAGGAGCGCCTTCCGCGGCTCGAGCCCGGCCGCCGGCTTCGGCGCGCGGGGCGCGGCCGCCGCCGGCGCGCTCGCCAGCTTGAAGCCGCCCACGAGCGACGTGAGCTCCTCGGCCTGGGCCGAGAGCTCGATCGCCGCCGAGGACGACTGCTCGGAGTTGGCCGCGTTCTGCTGCGTGATCTTGTTCATCTCCCCGACCGCCCGGGTGGCCTGCTCGACGCCGGTCGCCTGCTCGCGGGTGGCCGCGGCGATCTCGCCGACGATGTCGCTCACCTTCCCGACGATGCTCGTGATCTCGGAGAGCTTGCCCGCCACGAGCTTCGCCGTCTGGTCGCCCTCCCCGGTCTGCCGCACCGACTCGCGGATGAGCGCCTCGGTCTTGTTGGCCGCCTCCTTGGAGCGGAGCGCCAGCGAGCGCACCTCCTCCGCCACCACCGCGAACCCTCGCCCGGCGTCGCCGGCGCGCGCCGCCTCGACCGCGGCGTTGAGCGCGAGCAGGTTCGTCTGGAACGCGATCTCGTTGATGTCCTTGATGATCTGCGAGGTGCCCTCGGCGGAGGCGCGGATCGACTCCATGGCGCCGGCCATCTGCTGCATGGCGTCCGCGCCCTGCCCCGCGACGCCCTTGGCCGACTGCGCCAGCGCGCTCGCCTGCTGCGCGTTGTCGGCCGAGGACTTGACCATGCTCGCCATCGACTCGAGGGAGGCGGAGGACTCCTCCAGCGAGCTCGCCTGCTGCGCCGCGCCCGTCGCCACCGACTGGCTGGACGAGGCGATCTCCCCGGCGGCGGAGGAGACCTGCGCGGAGGACTGCGCCACGTGCGCCAGGGCGTCGTGCAGATCCTGGGCGGTCGCGTTGAGGGCGGCCTCCATGCGCGCGAAGTCGCCCTGGTACTGGCCCGAGAGGCGCGCGGTGAGGTCGCGCTGCGCCAGGCGCTCGAGCACGCTCGTCGCCTGCTTCACCGGCGCGGCCACGCTCTCCAGGATCCCGTGCACGCCGTGGATGAGCGCGCCGTTGTAGCCCGTGTACTTGCTGGTGTCGGCCCGGACGGCGAGGCGGCCCTGCTGCCCCGCCTCGAACAGCACCTTCAGGTCCGCGTTGCGCAGCTGCATGAGCTCGACGAAGCGGTTCATGCTGGCGACGGTGGCCCCGGGCACGCCCCGGTAGGCGCCCTCGACGCGCCCCGGGACCGTCCCCTGCTCGAACTGGGCGATGAAGCCCCGGACCAGCTCGCAGTAGCGCGCCGCGGCCGCGGCCGCCTGGTGGAGCTCGCGGAGCGCCGGCTCGAGGCCCGGCTGCGCCTCGGGCGGGGCCGCCCCCTCCGTCACCGCCAGCGCCACGGACGCGAGCGCCCGGGCGCGCGCCGCGCGCTCGGCGCGCTCGGCCGCGGCGAGCACGAGCCCGAGGGCCACCAGGCCGGCGGCCCCGGCGCCGCACACCCCCGCCGCGGCGCCGGGCCCCGCGAGGAGCGCGGTGGCGGCGGCGGCGGCGAGTGCGGCAGCGGAGGCCAGGGTGACGACGACAGTGCGCTCGGCCATGGTGCTCTCTCCAGGCGCTCGGGGCGGTGCCGCCCCCGAGGCCGTCCTTCGTTGAAAGGGATGCGTCGGCGCCGGCTCGCGGCCGCTACGCCGCCGCCGCGCTCGCCACCGCGGCGGCGTCCTCGCGGCCCAGCACCTTGCCGATGTCGAGCAGGAAGATGACGCGCTCGCCGGCCTTGCCCACCCCGAGGATGAACTGCGCCTCGACCGCCGCCTCGCCGAGCTGCGGCGGGGGCTCGATGGCGGCCGCCTCGATGGAGAGCACCTCGAGCACCTGGTCCACCAGGATGCCCATGGTGAGGTTGCGCGCGCCCACCTGGCACTGGACCACGATGATGACGGTCTGCTCCGTGGCCTGGCACGCGTCCATGGCGAACTTGAGGCGCAGGTCGATCACCGGGATGACCTTGCCCCGCAGGTTGATGACGCCGCGGATGAAGTCGGCGCTGCGCGGGACCCGGGTGATGTCCATGAGCCCGATGATCTCGCGCACCTTCAGGATCTCGAGGCCGTACACCTCCTCGGCCAGCTTGAAGGTCATGTACTTGCCGGCCAGCTGCACCCCGATGTCGGCGGCGGAGAGGCTCGGGGCGGCGGCGTTCTGGTTCGTGCTCTCGACGGTGCTCATGCTCGGGCCTCCTGGGCGGCTGGGAGCGCGGCGGGCAGGGCCTCGCCGCGCTCGTGAAAGAAGTCACGCGACCGGTGGAACAGGGTGGCGATCTCCTCGACGTTGAGGATGAGGCCGACGTGCCCGTCCGAGAGGATGGCGGCGCCGGAGAGGAAGCGCGTCTTGCCCATCCCCTCGCCCAGGCTCTTGATGACGACCTGCTGCTGCGTCACCACCTCGTCGACGAGCAAGCCGATGCGCCGGCCGAACCCCTCCACCACCACCACCAGCGCGTCGGTGGGATCGCTCTTCGCGCCCTCGAGCCGGAAGAGCTTGTCGAGGCGCGCCAGCGGCAGGATCTCGCCGCGGAGGTTGATCATCTCGTTCGTCTGCGCCAGCGAGACGAGCATCTTCCGGTCGGGCTGGATCGACTCGACGATCGAGAGGGTCGGGATGATGTAGCGCTCCTCGCCGCACGCGACGAGCATGCCGTCGATGATGGCGAGCGTGAGCGGCAGCACCAGCTTGAAGCTCGTCCCCTCCCCCTTCCTGGAGGTGATGACGACCCGGCCGCGCAGCGCGTCGATGTTGCGCTTCACCACGTCCATCCCCACGCCGCGGCCGGAGATCTCCGTGACCTGGGCGGCGGTGGAGAAGCCGGGCGCGAAGATGAGCCCGTTCACCTCCGCCTCGGTCATGCCGTCGGCCGAGTCGATGAGGCCCTTCTCCATCGCCTTCTTCACGATCCGGTCGCGGTCGAGGCCGCGGCCGTCGTCCGCGATCTCGATGACGACGCTGCCGCCCTCGTGGTAGGCGCTGAGCCGGATCTCGCCCACCGGCGGCTTGCCGGCGGCGGCGCGCGCGTCGGCCGACTCGAGCCCGTGATCCACCGCGTTGCGGATCATGTGGACCAGCGGATCGGCGATGTGCTCCACCATGCTGCGGTCCATCTCGGTGCCCTCGCCCGAGGTCACCAGCCGGACCTGCTTGCCGCTCTTGCGCGAGAGGTCGCGCACCAGGCGCGCCATCTTCTGGAACACGCCCGAGACCGGCACCATGCGCATGCGCATGCCGACGTCCTGCAGGTCGCGCGTGACCTTGGCGAGCTGCGCCAGGCAGTTGCGGACGCGCACCGAGGAGGTCTTCGCGATCTCGGGCGCGTTCACCACCATCGACTCGACCACCACCAGCTCGCCGATCATCTCCACCAGGCTGTCGACGCGCTCCAGGTCGACCTTGATGGTCTCCTTGAGCTTGACCGCCGCGGCCTCCTCGCGCGGTGCGGCCCGACCCTGCGCGCGCAGCGCGGCGGCCACCTGCGCCGGCTCGGCGGCGCCCTCCGCCACCAGCTCCTCGCCCAGCCGCCGGCCGGTGGAGGCCTGCTGCTCCGCGGCGTGCTCCACGGCCGCCGCCGGGACCTCGAGCGGCGGCCGCTGCAGCACCTGCCCCAGCGTGTCGCCCGGCACCGCCGCCGGCAGCTCCCGCTCCGGGCCGGTCTGCCCGTCGATGGCCGCCTGGATGTTCCCGCGCAGCTCGTCGAGGCCCGCGCGGGAGGGGAAGCCGGTCCCGGCCTCGACGGCCACCCGCACCTCCTCCAGCATCTCGCGCAGCGCGGAGGTCGCGTCGAAGACCAGGTCGACGACCGCCCCCTCCAGCGCCAGCGCCTTCTCGCGGCACCGGTTCAGCATCGTCTCGGTGACGTGCGCGAGCGCCACGACCTCGGACAGCTCGAGGAAGCCGGCCGTGCCCTTGATGGTGTGGAAGACGCGGAAGAGGCTGTTGACGGTGTCGTCGTTGACGCCGTCCCGCTCGACGTTCATCAGGATCTGGTCGACCCGGTTCAGCCCCTCGCCGCTCTCCGAGAGGAACTCGCCGAACAGGCTGACCGTCTCCGCGTCGCGCGCCACGGCGCTGATGCCCTCCGCGGCCGCGGTCGCGGTCGCGGTCGGGGTCGCAGTCGCGGTCGCGGCCGCGGTCGCGGTCGCGGTCGAGGTCGCAGTCGCAGTCGCAGTCGCGGTCGAGGTCGCGGTCGGGGTCGGGGTCGGGGTCGGGGTCGCGGTCGCGGTCGCCTGCCCGCCGGTCAGCGCCTCGGCGATCAGCTCCTTCGCCCGGGGCACCGGCAGCTGCATCTGCGCGTACGCGTCGATGGCCTTGACCATCCAGTCCTGGACGCGCAGCAGCCGGTCGGTCGCCTCGGCCGAGGCGCCGTGGCCCTCGAGGAAGTCCTCGGTGGCGTGGCAGACGTGCTCGAGATCCTCGAGCCCGAGCACGCCCGCCTCGCCCTTCAGCGTGTGCAGGCGGCGCTTGAAGGTCGCCAGCCGCTCGGGGTCGCCGCCCTCCATGCCCAGGATGGCCTCCTCGAGCTCCTCGAGCGAGCCGCGCTGGGCCGCCAGGAAGTCGCGGAGGGTCTTCTCGTCGCCCCACTCCGGCAGCACGAACGCGCCCGGCGCGGCGGCCGCGGCCGGCGCGGCGCTGGGCTGGGGCCCCCGCGCGACCTCCTCCTGCATCCGGGCGACGGCCTCGCTCGCCTCGTCGAGCGCGCCGGCCAGGGCGCGCACGTCGGCGCAGCGAGCGCGGATGCCCTCGGCCGCCGCGCCCGCGATCGCGGCCACGGCGTGCCCGGTGGCGGTGAGCTCGTCCAGCAGCGCGAGCAGCCGCGTGACCGCGGCCTCGTCGGAGGCATCGGCGGCCATCACGGCCGCCGCCAGCTCCTCCAGGATCTGGGCGGGGGGCCGGCCGCTCGAGGCATGGGGCGCGTCGGACATGGCGTTGGATCTCCTCGCCGCGGCGAATGCGGGGTGCAGCACGAGCAGCGCGGCGGGCAGCTCGCCGACGCGCACCTCGGTCACGGCCACGCCCAGGCGTTCGGTCGGCTGGACGGGGCCGTGGAAGAAGGTGGGGAGGCCGAGCTCCAGCTGGAGCCCGGACCGCTCGCGGACGCGGCGCTGCACGCCGCCCGCGAGCATGTTGACGATCTCGCACACCGCGTCGGCCACGTCGGGCGCCGGCAGCGGATCCGCGGACGGCTCGACCGCGAGCAGGCCGCGCGCCAGCGCCTGGCAGCCCTCGCTGGTGGAGGCGAGTCCGACCTGGTAGGAGCCTCCGCTCGAGAGGAGCACCATGTAGGCGCCCTCCATCGAGCCTGGCGGCGCCACCCCGTGCCCGGTCACGGTGACCGGCGGCAGCCCGAGCGTGCCCTGCGCGAGCGCGTCGAGCTCCGACTCCAGGACCCGGAGCCAGTCGGTGGGCGCCAGATCGTTCATGAGATCACGGGCTGCAGCGCCGCCCGGACGGCGTCGGGCGTGAACGGCTTCGAGATGACGAAGGCCGCGCCGGCCTCCATGGCCTGGGCGCGCAGCGTCGGGTCGCTCTCCGAGGTGACGAGCCCGATCTTGACCTGGCGCCCCTCGGCGCGGACGGCCTTGATGAGCTCGAAGCCCGACATCTCGGGCATGTTCCAGTCGGTGAGGACGAGGTCGGGCTCGGCGCCGCGGATCGACGCCAGCGCCTCGACGCCGGTCCCGGCCTCCAGGTAGGTGGCTTCCGCCAGTCCGGCCGCCTTGACGGCGCGCATCACGATGCCGCGCATCGCCTTGCTGTCGTCCACGATCAGGATGTTCATTCAGCCTCCGCCGACCCCCTTCGTGCAGCGGGTGTGCCGCAGCGCGGGGGCCGGCCGCCGCCGCCGGTCCGGGGGCCGCGGGAGGCCTCCAGGCGCGGAACTGCGCGCGCGGAGAAGGCCGGCCCCGGCGCCGTGGCGGCGCGGGCGGCGGCGGGTCGATCCGGGCCCGGGGGTCCGGGCAGCCACCCCGCGGCGGCCCCGGGGCGCGGGTCGCGGGTGCGGGTGCCGTGGACCCCCGGGACGGCGGCGCGCCACCACCGCGGGCGGCCCGACGTGCGAAGCGACGGGCTTTCCGCGGGATCGCGGGTCGGGCTTGCGCCTTGCACGACCGCTGCGGGCGTCACGCGGGAGCCCACACGCACATGACCCCCCTTCCCCCTCCGGAAAAGATGGCCGCCCTGGTCTCGGGCGTCACCCAGACCATGCTCGGCTTCACCTTCGTGCCGGACGCGTCCAAGCACCACGAGCAGCTGACGTGGCGGACGGCGGTGCTCCCCATCGCCGGCGAGCGGCCGCTCACGGTGGGCCTCTCGAGCGACCAGCACGGCTGCTCGAAGCTGTCCGCGGCCATGTTCGCCTGCCCCACCGAGCAGGTGGATCAGAACATGATGAACGACGCGCTGTGCGAGCTCGTCAACATGACGGCCGGGCTCCTCAAGAGCGTCATGTCCCTCAACCAGGCGCTCGGCCTACCGAAGATCCTCGCGGGCCCCAGCGCGCCGGCGGTGCCGTCCGCCAGCCCGCAGGTGATCGTGCTCAAGGCCGACGCCCTCGGGCTCGCCCTCTGGATCTACGAGGGCGTCGCCTCGTCGTAGGAGGAGCTTCCATGCCGACCGTTCTCACCGTCGACGACAGCCGCGCCGTCCGCACCATCGTCTCGAAGCAGGTCAAGGACCTCGGCTTCGAGGTGGTCGAGGCGGAGGACGGCGTCCAGGGCCTCGCGAAGCTGGGCGAGTGCCAGTTCGACCTCGTCATCCTCGACGTGACGATGCCGAACATGGACGGCCCGACCATGCTGGGCAAGATGCGCGACGCGGGCAACCTCACCCCCGTCATCATGCTCACCTCGGAGTCGAAGCGGTCCATCATCGCCGGGGCCATGAAGTCGGGCATCACCGACTACATCCTGAAGCCCTTCAAGCCCGAGGAGCTGCGCAACAAGATCCTGAGCGTCCTCCAGGGCGGCGGCGGCGTGGAGGACGTGGTGGCGAGCGACCAGCCGGGCGGCGCGCCCGCGGCCGGCATCTCGCCCTCGGCCCCGGCCCCCCGCGAGGGCGCCGCCAAGCAGTTCTGCGACGTGATGGTGGTGGACGACATGGAGAACGTCCACAAGCGCCTGCGCGGCATGCTGCCGAACCACCTCGGCATGAACGGGTTCACGAGCGCGCAGTCGGCGCTGGCCAGCGCCCGCGAGAAGGTCTACCGGGTGGTGCTGGTCGACACCGAGATCCCCGACGTGAACAGCGCGGTGCTGGCGCAGCAGATCAAGGTGCTCCAGCCGCACGCCGCCTTCGTCGCCCTGGCGCTGCGCACCAACGCCCCCGAGCAGTCGAAGGAGCTGCGCGACCAGGGCTTCGGCGACGTGCTCTACAAGCCGTTCACGCAGGACCACGTGGACGACTTCCTGGTGCAGTACTTCGACAACCAGGAGTTCCTGACCAGCGAGGACAACCTGCTCAAGGTGGCGCCCTTCCTCGGAAAGCCCGAGCGCCTGGACCGCTACTTCGCCCGCCTGGCGCAGCTCTTCCCGGGCGTGCTCAACAAGGTCGCCTCCGCCTGCTACGAGGAGGTCGTCCTCGACCTGGCGCAGGTGCCGACGCAGGGCGACCGGCTCCCCAAGCTGCTCGTGTCGGTGGCCGGCCAGGCGAAGGAGGTCGGGATGACCATGACCGTGGTCGGCCCGGCCGAGATCAAGAAGGTGCTCGCCTCCTTCGAGGAGACCAGCGGGATGAAGTACTTCGCTTCCGTCCAGGAGGCCCGGGCGGCCGCCGCGGCCTGACGGGCGCGCCGGGGAACGCGAGGACCATGTCCGCCGAGAAGCTGGCGACCGAGCTGCACGGCATCCTGGTCAAGCGGATCCAGGCCGACCAGCTGGTCGTGCCCACCATCCCGGCGGTCGTGCAGCGGGTGCAGGAGGTCCTGCGCGAGGGCGACCAGGCCGCCCTGAAGCGCGCGCCCGAGATCCTGGAGCAGGACGCCTTCCTGGCGGCGCGCTCGCTGCGCGCGGCGGCCGGCACCAAGGGCGCCGGCGGCCAGAAGAAGACCACGCTCTCCGAGGTGGTGAACAAGCTCGGTCCGCGCGGCGTGAAGGCGCTGCTGGTGGAGGCGAGCGCGCAGAAGGTCTTCGTGTCGCGCGACGGCGAGATCGCGAACGCGCTGCGCCGCACCTGGGAGCACTCGGTGGCGGTGGCGACGCTCGCCCGCGACGTGCTGGCGCTCTCCGGGCACGCCGACTCGGAGGCGGCCTACCTCGCCGGCCTCCTCCACGACATCGGGAAGCCGGTGGTGGCGTCGGTCCTGCTCGAGGCCGAGCGGCAGACGACTGAGCTGTACAACCGCGGGTGGATCCCCTGCGCCGAGTGGGTGGAGGTGATCGCCCGCACGCACCGCCCGGTCGGGCTGGCGCTGGCCGAGAAGTGGCAGCTCCCCGAGGGCATCGCGCGCTGCCTGCAACAGGACCTCGACTACGACAACGCCGACCGCGCCTCGCTCGTGAACGCGGTGGTGTTCGCGAACGCGCTGGCCAAGAAGAGCGGCGTCTACGTGGGGACGTTCGACCCCGAGGACGTCGACGCCATCGTCATGATCGGCCGCTCCCTCATCGGCGTGAACGACGACGTCCTCAAGACGCTCACCAAGGGGCTCAAGGACCGGGTGACCGGGATGTTCGACTAGCCGACCGGGCGGCCCAGGCGGCGGTACGCCGCCGCCAGGCTGGGCTCGCACGCCCGAAGGTACGGCGACGCCGGCGGGAGCCCCGCCGCGAGGCGCCGGTGCGCCGCGCCCAGCGCGTGGTAGGGCAGCCCCGGCAAGAGGTGGTGCAGCGCGTGGTAGCGCAGCCCGACCGGCGCCCACAGCGCGGTGGCGAGCGGGCTCCCCGGCACGTTGACCGAGTCGAGGAACTGCGCCTCCATGTCGAGCGTGCGCCCGTCGTTCGCGAAGCGGTGCGCCACCGCGGTCCGGAGCTGGTTCAGGAGCCCCACCGCCCCCGCCACCACCGCCGCCGCCAGCGGATAGCGCGCCGGCAGCGCGCCAAGCGCGGCGAGCAGCACCACCGCCCACGCCCAGCCCGCGCAGAGCGCCTCCTGCGCCGCGAAGCCGGCGCGCAGCGAGGCCGGCGGCGGCGCGCGGCTGAAGGCCGGGTTGACGCTGAGCGAGGAGGCCTTCTCCCAGACCAGCCTGCGCAGCCGCGGGTGGACGAGCGACAGCGGCGCCAGCAGCAGGAAGCGCAGCCCCAGCGCCACCGGCAGCAGCGCCCCCTGCGCCACCCACAGGAGGATCTTCCAGCGCGGCCAGCCCGTCAGCCGCAGGTACTCGGGGTCGCGCACCGTGCCGTAGTGCGGCTTGGCGTGGTGCACCCCGTGCACCCCGACGTAGAGGAAGGAGGGCAGCAGGAGCGGGACGCCGACGAGCGCGTTCCAGACGGGCGAGAGCCCCGCCACGGCGCCCCGGCGCAGGTGGGTGAGCTCGTGGATGAAGCTCCCGGCGCGGTAGAGGGCGAGCGCCGAGACGGCGAGGAGCACCCAGGCGCCCGCCGCCGGCCAGGCGCGGGCGCCGAGCACCAGCGCGGCCCAACCCACGAGGGAGCTCAGCAGGAGGTCGGCGTAGTAGACGCCGGGGCGCGGAGCCGCGAGGTCGGCGACGAGGGCGTACGCCTGACGGACGAACGCGGCGCCTTCCGAGGGCGGCGCGGGCGCGGAGGCGGGCGCGGGCATCACGAGGGGGAACTAGCGGCGGGGCGAGGGGGGCGCAAGGGAGAGGGGGACGACCTCGACCTCGACCTCGACCTCGATCTCGACCTCGAGCCGCGACCGCGACCGCGACGGCGACGGCGAGAGGGGCGCTCGCGGTCCGGGTGAAGCACATGCCGCGCGCGCTCGGACGGTGAACCCTGGGGCACGTCGCCCTAGGCACGCAGCCCCCGGCCGCTGCCGCACCGCGCCCGCGCGCGCACGAGGCGCCATTGCGGAGCGCCGCCCCCGGTGCCAAGTTCGCCGGAACGCGCCCACCAGGACCTCGCCCGCGGCGAGGACTGACCGAAGCACCGCGGCGCGCCCGCGCCGCGGTGCAAGATTCCGCAGCCGCGTCTCGCGGACCACGTGCGCGTTCCGGCCAAGGGCACCCTTGGGGCGGCGCGGAGCACGGGCGCCGACGCGCGCGCGGGCGCGGGGCGGCGGGGGCAGGACTCGCGGAGCACAGGGGATCGCGAACCTCGACCGCGACCTCGACCTCGACCTCGACCTCGACCTCGAGCCGCGAGCCGCGAGCGCGAGCCGCGACCGCGGCTAGGCTAGGCCGCGCGCCTGGAACCAGCGCACCGCGTCCGCCATCCCCTCGGGGAGCGGGAAGCGGGGGGACCAGCCCAGCTCGGCGCGGGCGCGGGCCGCGCTGCAGGTCCAGGCGGACTGGCGCATCTCGCGGAGCTTGTCGAGGGAGAGGATGGAGGCGCGGCGCGTCACGGCCGCCAGGGCGGAGGAGGCCGCCGCGGCGGCGGCGCTCACCGCCTCCGGCAAGGCCAGCACGCGGGCGCGCCGGCCCAGCGCGTCGCAGGCGGCGAGCGCGATCTCGTCCCAGGAGCGGTCGGCGCCGTCCTCGAAGAAGTAGGTGCCCTCCCCGCCCGCCTCGCCCACCGGGCGCCCGCGGTCGAGGACGTCCAGGATGCCCTGGCCCAGGTCGGCCACGTGCACGACGCTGAAGGTCTTCTGCTGGAAGCCCGCGCGCACCACCAGGCCCAGGCGCGCCATCCGCAGGAGCTGGGGCATGAGCTCCTTGTCGCCCGGGCCGTAGACCACCGGCGGGCGCACGATGCTCGCGGCCACCTTCCCGGCCGCCAGCCGGACGGCGCGCTCTCCCAGGAGCTTGCTCTCGCCGTAGCGGCTCACCGGCGCCGGCGGGTCGTCCTCGACGCGCGCGCGGCCGGCGGTCGCCGGGCCCGCCGCGGCCAGCGAGGAGACGTAGACGAGGCGCGGGCGGGCCGCGGACGCGGCGCACGCGGCGACCACGTGCCGGGTGCCCTCGCCGTTCGCCTGGAAGAGCTCGCGGTCGCGGAGCGCCTTCACGGCCCCCGCCAGGTGGATCACCGCGTCGCAGCCCTCCACCGCCGCCAGCAGCGAGGCCGGGTCGCCCACGTCGCCCTGCGCCAGCTCGGCGCCCAGGGCGGAGAGCGCCTCGGTCCGGGAGCTCGGGCGCACCAGCGCCCGCACCCGGTCGCCGCGGGCGGCGAGGAGCGCGGTCAGCGCGCCGCCGATGAAGCCCGTCGCGCCGGTGACGAGGACCCGCACGCTACCCGGTGGGCGCCTCGTACATGCGGTAGAGCTTGGTGCGGGTGCAGCCGCACGCCTCGATGGCGCGGTTGACGAGGTCGTTGTCCTCGAGCGTCCAGGAGATCTCGCCGCCCTCGTACCCGAGCTGCTGGGTGCGCCGGATGGTCTCCACCACCAGCACCGCGTCGAGCCCGCGGCGCCGCCAGCCCGCCTTCACGCCCAGCGCCATGAGGCGCACGCGGTCGATGTTCCGCGAGTGCCACAGCAGCTTGGCGAGGCCGATGGGCAGGCCGAACCGCGTCAGCCGCCCGTCGAGCTTCTTGAGCGCCTGGTTCCAGTCCGGGACGGTCAGCGCGGCCGCGATGGGCTCGCCGTCGCACTCCGCGAAGATGCAGAGGTCCGGCACGATGAGGTGCTTGAGGTCCTTCGCGATCTTGTCGATCTCGCCGTCCGTCATGGGGACGAAGCCCCAGTTCTTGTCCCAGGCGGAGTTGTAGATCTCCTTGAAGCGCTCCAGCTCCGCGTCGAAGTCGCGCATGTTGACGCTGCGGACGACGATGTTCTCGTGCTGGCGGATCTTGTCGGCGATGCGGGCGAAGCGCTCCGGCGGCGGCGTCTTCGCGGTGCGCTCCCAGGCGTAGAGGTCCTTCGCCTTCTTGAGCCCGCACCCCTCGAGCAGCTCCCCGTAGTAGCGGGGGTTGTAGGTCATCTGGATGTAGGGGTCGGAGTCGAACCCCTCCACCAGCAGGCCGATCTCGTAGTTGGTCGAGAGGTTCATCGGCCCGAGGATCCCGTCGAGCCCGCGCCAGCGCGCCCAGTCCTTGGCGGCCCCGACGAGCGCGGCGGCCACGCCCTGGTCGTTCACGCACTCGAACAGGCCGAAGTAGGCGGTCTTGCTCTTGTGGAAGGCGTTGAAGTTGCGGTCCTCGACGGCGGCGATGCGGCCCACCACCTCCCCGCCGCGGCGGGCCAGGAACAGCGCCACGTCGGCGTGCTGGAAGAACGGGTTCCCGCGCGGGTCGAGGAACTCGTGCCGCTCCATGAGGAGCGGCGGCACCCAGTGCAGGTCGTCCTGGTAGATCTTCCAGGGGAACTTGATGAAGCGGTCCCGCTCCAGCGCGTCGACGACGCGGGTCACCTCGACGCTCCCGCTGGCGCTGGCGCCGGGCGTGGCGGCGAGGGAGGGCTTCACGGCGGTGGTCATGGTCTCTCTTCTCTCTTCCTGAGCTCAGCGGCCGTCGGCTTCGGTCGCGTCGGACGCTTCGGCGCCCCGGCGCGGCCCGCGGCGGCTCATCCAGTTCATGCCCATCGAGAGCAGCTTGTTCTGGATGCGGTGCCGCTGCGTCCAGATGCGCTCCGGCAGCTGCGCCAGCCGGCGGACGTCGTCGCCGTCGGTGTTGAGGGCGCGCCAGGTGAGGAGCTCGGCGGCGTCGTCCAGCCGCTGGCGCAGCGAGTCGGCGTGGTTGCGCAGGATGGCGCCCAGCTCGAGCGGCTCCGCCTGCTCGGCGCGGGCGGCGGTCGCGACCGCGTCCTCCGAGGAGGAGGTGAAGCCGTCCGCGCCCGGGCGCGCCATCTTCACCTCGACGCGGGTGTGCGGGCGCTCGTACGGGATGATGCCCACCTCCCGGCCGCAGCGCTGGAAGATCTCGAGCGCGCGCTCGACCTGCTCGTCGGTGTGCGTCGCCATGAAGACGGCGCGGACGCAGTCGCGCTCGACGGCCGGCTTGGTGAAGGGGGAGACGAACAGGCCGGCGTCGGTGAGCTTGCGCCAGAAGATGAAGTTGAGGGCCTGATCGCCGACCGCGATGGGCACCACCGGCGTGACCGAGGGGCGGGTGTCGAAGCCCATGAGGCGGAGCTCGCGGTGGACGCGCTCCGAGATGTCCCACAGCCGCTCGCGCCGCTCCGGCTCCTGCTGGATGATCTCGAGCGCCTTGAGCGCGCCCGCCGCGGCGGAGGGCACCATCGAGGCCTGGAAGATCATGGACCGGGCCTTGTGCTTCACCCAGTTGATGACGTCGGCGCGCCCCGCGATGACGCCGCCGATGGAGGCGAGCGACTTCGAGAAGGTGCTCATGATGAGGTCGACGTCTTCGTGGACCCCGAAGTGCTCGCCGGTGCCGCGGCCGTTCCGGCCCATGACGCCGAGGCCGTGCGCCTCGTCCACCATCAGGCGGGCGCCGTGCTTCTTCTTGAGCTCCACGATGCGGGGCAGGTCGGCCAGGTCGCCCTCGGCCGAGTAGACCCCGTCCACCACGATGAGCTTGCCCGCCTCGCGCGGCGCGGCGACGAGGTGCCGCTCGAGGTCCTCCATGTTGTTGTGGCGGAAGCGCTTCGCCTCGCCGTAGCAGGCGTGGATGCCCTCGACGATGGAGCCGTGCACCTGGCGGTCGGCGTAGACGAGGTCGTGCCGCTCCACCAGCGCCGAGATGGTCCCGAGGTTGGTGGTGAAGCCGGTCGAGAAGGTGGCGGCCGCCTCCTTGCCGAGGAAGGCCGCCAGCTTCTGGTCGAGCTCGTCGTGCAGCGCCAGGGTGCCGTTGGCGAGCCGCGAGCCGCAGGTGGACGAGCCCCAGTCGCGGGCCGCCTGCGCCGCCGCCTCGCGCACGCGCGGGTCCTGCGCCAACCCCAGGTAGTTGTTGGAGCAGGCCATGATCAGGCGCTTGCCGCCGATGACCACCTCCGTGCCGTCGTGCTGCTCGATGACGCGGAAGTACGGATAGTGCCCGGCCAGCTTGATGAGCTGGACCTGCTTCCACTGCGCGCACTTCTCGAAAAGGTCGGCCATCTTCTCTTCTGTTCTCCGCGCCTGCGGCTGTCGAACGAGCTAGGTACCGGCCCTGGCGGGGCGCGTCAAGTGCGGGGCCGGTCGGTGGGTGTAGGTGTGCCGCCCGCCTCCCGCGGACGGAGGAGCCACGCCGGCAGCGCCAGCAGCGCGGCGGTGACGCAGGCGAGCTCGCCGACCGAGGCGAGCAGGCCGAAGCCGCGCAGCGCGCGGTTGTCGGCGACGAGGAGGGAGGCGTAGCCGATGATGGTGGTGAGCGAGCACAGCCCGACCGCGCCACCTGTCTCCCGCAGCACGCGGTGGAGCGAGTCGGGCCCTTCGAGGCGCCAGCGCTGGACGATGTTGACGGCGTAGTCCACGCCGATCCCGAAGGTGATGGGGAACACCACGAAGTTGAGGAAGTTGAGCTTCACCCGGGCCCAGGCGGCGAGCCCCACCAGCCAGACCACGCCGAGCACCAGGCTCCCCAGCACCAGCAGCGCGGGCCGCAGGCGCCGCATGGCGGCGAACACCAGCAGCACCACCGCCGCGAAGGCGAGCGCGGTGGCCTTGGGCCCGTCGCGCACGATGGCCCGCGCGATGTCGGCGAAGAGCAGCGGCTGCCCGACCGCCTGGGCGTGGCCGCCGGCGCGCGCGATCGCGCCGCGGATGAGGTCCACGATGTCCTGCGTCTCGCGGGCGCTCATCCAGCCGACGCGCTTCGGGAAGGCGAGGCCGATGTGGCCGGTGGTCCCGTCGCGCTCCACGAGCGGCAGCCGGAACGTGAGCGGCAGGTCGTCGATCGTGACCGGCCGCGGGTCGGGCGGCGGGCGGAAGAGGAGCGCCTTGCGCCGCACCTCCGGGTCGAGCTGGGCGAGGCGCGCGTCGCTGAGCGACTCGCGGAGGCGCCGCAGCCGCGGGAGCTTCTGCTCCTGGTCCGGCGGCACCACCGTCTCGAGGGTGCGCACCTCGCGGATGGGGTCGGCCGGGCCGCGCCGGGCGCGCTCGCGGTCGAGCTCCGCCACCACCTTCTTCAGCTCCTCCGGGCTGTCGGCGCGGATCATGATGGGCGTGAGGTAGGCCTTGAAGACCTGGTCCACCTTGCCGCCCCAGTACTGCGCCCCCTCGCGCGCGCTCTTGGCGGCCCGGAGCTGGTCGAGGTCGTACTCGATGATCTCGCCGCGGTAGGTCGCGACGCCCGCCAGCGCGACCGCCGCCAGCGCCAGGGAGACCACCCGCACCAGCCGGCCGTGCCGGGTGTCGATCCGGTTCACCAGCACGCCGACGATCGAGCGCTGCCCCGGGTCGACGGCCCGCTTGCTGCGCGAGTCGAGCGCCGCCAGGAGCGCCGGCAGCGTCAGGTAGGCCACGGCCCAGCAGATCGCCATGCCGAGGCCGCCGATGACCCCGAACTGGCTGAACCCGCGGAAGTCGGTCACGGCGAGCGACAGGTACGCGAGCCCGGCGCCGAACGAGGCGACGAAGGTGGCGGCCAGCGTCCCGGCCCAGGTCACCTGCATCGCCTCCACCAGCGGGAGGCCGCGCCGCCGCTCCTCCAGGAAGCGCGCCACGAAGATGATCGAGACGTTGATGCCGTTCCCGACCACGATCGAGCCGAGGAAGGCGGTGTTGGCGTTGAGGTAGCCGACCAGGACCCAGGAGAGCCCGAACGTGAGCGCGCAGCCGACCGCCAGCGCGCCCAGGATCGAGAGGATGGCCGTCCAGCGCCGGAAGTACACGTAGAGGACGGCCAGCACCAGGACCAGCACCACCACCGTCGAGGAGACGAGGTCGGCCTCGAGCGCCGCCTGCTCCTCGACCAGCGTGCCCACCTCGCCGTCGTAGCCGACGCGCACCGCGGGGTCGTACCGGGTCGGCTGGAGCGCCTCCACCTCGCGCTTCACCGCGTCGAGCACGCGCTGGTTCGCGGCGAGGCCGGTGGCCGACTCGGGCGGCCGCACCAGCATCACGAGGAGCTTGCCGTCGGGGGTCTGGAAGTAGCCGTTCCGGAACTGCGCCAGCGCCCCGGTCACCGCGCCGTACTTCCGCTCGATGTCGGAGAAGTCGAGCGACGGCTCGGGGCCGAGCTCGCGCGTGTCCTCGCCGAGCAGGCCGAGGAACGGGTTCTGCTTCTGCTTCTCCCACGCGACGCGAGCGTCGAGCCGGCGCTGGATCTCGGCCAGGTCCTCGTTCGACAGGTACAGGCCGCCGAAGCGGCGGAAGAAGGCCTCCTGCTCGTCGGTGCGGTACTCGACCCGGTCCACGATGTCGCCGGGCAGCGTGCGGAGGCGCCGGGCCAGGTCGTCGGCCAGCCGCTCCAGGGCGTCGCCGTCCTTCCCCTCGAACACGACCGAGAGGTGGGTGACGTTGTGGAGCTTCTTCGCCACGGTGCGCGCCACCTTGACGCTGGCCGCGTTGTCGGGGAGCAGCTCCTCGAACCCGGACCGCAGGTTCGAGTAGAGGCGGACCGCGTAGATCGACCCGAGGACGAAGGCGAGCAGCGCGAGGAGCAGCACCACCCGCCGCTCGCGCACGAGCCACGGGACGAGCGCGCGGCAGCACGGGCCCGGCTGCCCGGGCTCCCGCCGCGGCCCGGGCGCCCCCGGCCCGGCGCGCACCGCGCCGCCGGCCCCGGGGAGATCGCGATCGTTCACCGCGGCGCCCCGGCGCCGCCCGGCGGCACGCCGGCGAGCGGCAGCTCCCGGCAGCCCTCGGCCGACGAGCGGTAGGCCGTGGTGATGATCTCGATGCACCGGTAGGCGTCCTGCGCCTCCTTGCCGGCGAAGTCGTCGCTCGCCACCGCCGCCAGGAACTGGTCGAACATGGCGTTGAACCAGCGGGTGTGGCTGGCGTCCATCCAGTCGGAGGCGATGGTCCGGCGCTCCACGTCCCAGGTGACCGCGCCCTGCGCCACGTCCGGGCCGTCGGTGCGCCGCATCACGGCGATCTGGAGGTCGTCGTCGTCCACGGTGAGGGCGCCGCGCTCCCCCTGCACGTTGTAGATGACCTTGCGCACGCCGGCCGTCCAGGTGAGGTGCACGTCGGCGAGGCCGGTGGGGAAGGTGAGCACGGCCGAGAAGTTGTCCTCGGTGTCCCACTTGGACGGCTCCTGGTTGGTCAGCTTGGCCGTCACCGCGGTCGGCCAGGCGTCCATCCAGTCGAACGTCAGGTAGAAGGTGTGGCTGCCGTGGTCCATGGCGATGCCGCCGCCGGAGTGGCGCACCTCGCGCCGCCAGTGGGTGTTCCACTCGGTGACGCCCTTGGCGTGGGTGTTGCGGAAGGTCGAGAGCGACACCGCCCGGACCTTGCCGATCCGGCCGGAGCGGATCACCTCCCGGATGGCGGTCACCACCGGCGCGTGCTTGTAGTTGTGGCAGGGGAAGAGCACCCGCCTGGCCGAGCGCGCCTTCTCGAGCAGCGCCGCCGCGTCGGCGAGGCGCGTGGCGAGCGGCTTCTCGCACAATACGTGCAGGCCGAGGTCGAGCGCGCGCAGCGCGAGGCGCGCGTGCTCGCTCGGCGGGGTGGCCACGTCGACGAAGTCGATCCGGCCCTGCTCGGCGGCGAGCAGCGCGTCGGCCGACTCGTAGACGCGCGCCCGGGGGAGCTGCGCCGCGACGAGCGCCCGGCGGGCCGGGCAGATGTCGGCCACCGCCACGAGCTCGACGTCGCTCCGCTTCAGGTACGCCGGGACGTGCCCCTGCGCGCCGATGAAGCCATAGCCGATGAGGGCGCCGCGCAGGCGCGGGCCGTGAGTGGGGGTCATCGCTTCCTCTCTGCTCCGGGGTCCGGAGCCCGCGATCCGATCCGGCGGATCACCGCCAGCGGCCGCTCTCGTCCAGCTCCCGGAACGCCTCGTCGAGCAGGGACAATCCCTCGAGCGCCGTGTCCTCGTCGATCGTGAGCGCCGGCTGGAGGCGGATGTGGGGGCTGTAGGTCATGGCGAGGAGCCCCCGCCGCACGCACCGCTGGTAGACGTCCTTCATGACCGCCGTGTCGACCGGCTCCTTGGTCTTGCGGTCCTTCACCATCTCGATGGCGAGGAACAGGCCCGCTCCGCGGACCTGGCCGATGAAGGGGTGCCGCTCCTGCATCCGGCGCAGCTCCGCGAGCATGGCCGCGCCGACCTTCTCGGCGTTCTCCCACAGCTTCTGGTCACGGATGGTGCGCACCGACGCGCGCGCCGCCGCCGCGGCCAGCGCGTTGCCGCCGTAGCTGGAGGAGGCGCCCGAGGGGTTCGCCCAGGGCTTCGCCTGCGAGATGGCGTCGCGGGTGAGCACGCCGGCGATGGGGAAGCCGGAGCCGAACCCCTTGCCGAGCGTCACGATGTCCGGGCGGGCGCCGGAGTGATCCACGCCCCACGGCTTCCCGGTCCGGCCGAAGCCGGTGATCATCTCGTCGGCGATGAACAGCGCGCCCAGCTCGTGGGCCGCGTCGGCCATGGCCGGGAGGAACTCCTTGGGCGGGATGACGTTGCCGGCCGTGCCCTGCATCGGCTCGGCGATGACCGCCGCCACCGGGCCGGACGGCTGCGCCTTCATCGCCTTGCGGGCCAGCTCGATGCACGCCAGGCCGCAGCTCGCCTCCTCGAGGGCCAGCGGGCAGCGGTAGCAGTCGGCGTACGGGACGAGGGTGGTGCCGGCCGGGAACGGCCCCAGGCCGTACTTGGAGGTCGACCCCATGAGCGCGGCCGCGCCGGCGGTCTTGCCGTGGAAGCCGCCCCAGAAGCCGACCACCTCCTGCCGGCCGGTGGCGTGGCGGGCGAGCCGGAGCGCGGACTCGACCGCCTCCGCGCCCGACGAGTAGAGCTGCAGCCGGTCGAGGCCGGCCGGGGCCATCCCGCAGACGTCGTTCACCAGGTCCGCCCGCGGCGCCGAGGTGAAGCTGCCGACGGTGAGCTGCTGCGCCTGCTCGGTGAGCGCCGCCACGTAGGCCGGGTGGCAGTGGCCGAGCGCGTTGACGCCGATCCCGCCGATGAGGTCGACGTAGGTGTTGCCGTCGACGTCGGTCAGCGTGGAGCCCCGCCCGTGGTCCATGGCGACGCCGGCCCAGAGCGCGAAGCCTTGCAGGCCGGGCGCGAGGTGGCGCTGCTCCTGAGCGACGATCTGCTGCGAGCGCGGGCCGGGGATGGCGGTCCGGAGGACGACGTTCTTTTTCTTCATGTGTTTTTTGGGAGCCCCCCGCGGGCCGCTAGTTACTTGAAAAGCCTGACATTGCCAAGTAGCTTGCCGCCGCCACCGGCTCTCCCTGATGACCACCTACATCGTCGCCACGCTCCTCTTCGCGGCCGGCCCACCGTGCGGGCCGCTCGACCTCGACACCGCGCTCGGCCTCGCAGCCTCACGCAGCGACGAGGTCGCCATCAAGCAGGCGGACGTCGTCACCGCCCAGGCGGACGAGGCGATGGCCAGGGCGCTCAGGATCGTCCCGCAGGCCACCGCGACCGTCCTCACCGGCCCCGCCCCCGAGGCGCGTGGCGACTTCCTCAAACCGGAGACGATCGTCGGCACCAACCGGTCGCTCTATGGGATCCGGCCTTTCGTCCGCGTCGAGATCCAGGCACTGCAACCGATCTACACCTGGGGTCGCCTCGACGCTGCGTCTGAGGCGGCGCAGGCCGGCCTCGAGGCGCGCGAGCTGCTGGTACAGGACACGACCTCGCAGGTGCAGCTCCGGGTGGTGCAGACGTGGTGGGGGGTCGCGCTGGCGAAGCGGTTCCTCGCCATCGCCGGCGACGTCCGCGGTGCCCTGGCGCAGGCCGCGCAGCACGTGAAGGAGGCGATGGCGAACGGCGACGAGGACGTCTCGCCCGCCGACCGCTACCGCGTGGATCTCGCCCGCGGCGTCGTGGAGGGGCGCGCCGCCGAGGCGCAGAAGGGCCTCGACCTGGCGCAGGTCGCCCTCGCCGCCATGCTCGGGACCGATCCCGCGCGTCTCGCGCTGCAGGAAGCGCCGCTCGACCCGCCCGCCGCGGCCGTGCCGGACCGCGCCGCCGCGCTGGACGCGGCCGAGCGGCAACGGCCCGACCTGCGCGCGCTGGGCGACGCCATCCGGGCGCGCGACGCGGAGGTGAAGGCCGAGCGCGCCGCCAACAAGCCGCAGTTCTTCCTCGGCGCGCAGTTCGTCTACTCCTACGCGCCCAACCGCGACATCCAGCTCAACCCCTGGGTGAGCGACTGGTTCAACACCCTCTCGCTGGGCGCCCTGATCGGCTTCCGCCAGGACCTGGCGCTGCCCATGATGTCCGCCCGCGCGCAGAAGGCGCAGGCGGAGCGGGACGCCCTGGCTCAGCAACGCGAGGGCCTCGCCCGCCTGGTACAGGTGCAGGTGGACACCGGGCTCGCCGAGCTCAGGGCGGCGCAGGCCCGGCACGTTGCCGCCCAGGCGGCGCTTGGCTCGGGCAAGGCGCTGTTCCGCTCGACCGGGCTCGATTTCGCCGCGGGGCTCATCGACGCGAAGAGCCTCATCGACGCCTACACGCAGTACGTCGAGAGCCAGGTCGCGGCGGCGCAGGCTGCGTATGACCTCTACGTCGCGCGAGCGAAGCTCGCGCAGGTAACGGGCGAAGCCCCCAGGAAAGGCGTGCAATGCGAGCTGCCCTGACCCTCACGCTGACGGCGCTGCTGCTGGGGGGCCGAGCGCTCGCCGCCGAGGGCACCGCCACCGAGGCGCTCCGCGCCCGCGACGCCGAGATCCGCGCCGCGCTGCCGCCCGCCGGCGGCCAGGTGACCCCCGAGGTGCGCCGCCGCCTGGAGTCCATCGTGACGCGGGCGGTGGACCTGCGGGGGATGGTGCAGGCCGCCATGGGCAAGCGCTGGGCGGAGACCCCCGAGAAGCAGCGGCGGCGGCTCATCGGCGCGTTCGAGTCGCGCTTCCGCAAGGCCAGCGGCGGGGAGCTCGACGCCTACCGCTCGACGCAGATCGACTACCGGCCCGAGGCGCCGCAGCCCGAGGGGACGGTCCAGGTCCCCACCAAGGTGGTGGTGAAGGGTGAGCCCACCGACATCACCTACACCCTGAAGCGGGAGGCGCCCGGCTGGCGGATCGTCGACATTACGGTGGACGGCGTGTCCACCGTCGAGAACTACCGCTCCTCCTTCTCGCGCATCATCGGCAAGGAGGGCGTCGACGGCCTCATCCGGCGCCTGGAGAAGGGCGGCGGCGAACCCGCGCCGAAGGCCGGCGCGACGGCGCGGTGACCATGGGGTGACGGGTGGCCCTTGATGTACCCCGCTCGGGAACGGTAGAAGCCCTCTCGGTGCTCGACCATTACCTCGATTACCTGGAGACCCCCACCCTGCGCTGGGGGCCGCTCGTCCTGACGGCCTGCTTCCTGGCCGCCTTCGTCGCCTTCGCGCTCAAGAGCGCGATCCAGGGGCGGCCCCACACGGCGCGCGTCGAGAAGGCGGGCGGCAGCATCCTGCTCGGCAAGTACGTCATGGAGTACGGCCTGTGGGTGTTCGGGCCGCTCACCCGGACCGCCATCCACCTCGGCGTCCACCCCGACTTCTTCTCCTGGACCTCCCTCGTCCTGCAGATGGGCGCGGCGGTGCTCATCGCCGGCGGCTTCTTCGGGCTCGGCGCGTGGGTGCTCATCCTGGGCGCCTTCTGCGACGCGCTCGACGGCGCGGTGGCGCGCGCGCGCGGCATCGCCTCCGACGCGGGCGAGGTGCTCGACGCGGCGATGGACCGCTGGGCCGAGATGGCCGTGTTCTTCGGCTACGCCTGGTACTACCGGAGCCAGGGGTGGGCCTTCCTCCTCGCCTGCGCCGCCTGCGCCGGCGCGGTGATGGTGAGCTACGCGCGCGCCAAGGGCGAGTCGTTCGGCATCGACGCGTCCATGGGGCTCATGCAGCGGCACGAGCGCGCCGTGTGGCTCGCGGTCTCGACGCTCGGCTCCGCCCTGTGGGAGCTGTGGCGCCCCACCCCGTCGGGCGAATTCGCGTACCACACGCCGGTCCTGTTCGCGCTCGGCATGATCGGCGCGCTCGGCAACTGGACCGCCTGGATCCGCACCCAGTACACGCGCCAGGAGCTCCGGAAGCGATGACGGCGCCCGCCCGGCGCGGGCTCGTGGCCGAGATCGGCCGCTTCGTGCGCGCCAACCTCTCCTCCACCCTCGCCTCCGGCGCCGAGTACGTGCTCGTCACCGGGCTGGTCCTCGCCGGGCTCCACTACCTGTACGCGGCCTCCGCGGGCGCGGTGCTGGGCGCGCTGGTGGACTTCACGCTGAAGCGCCACTGGGCGTTCGACCGCGCCGCCAAGGGCGCCGTGCACCACGAGGGGCTGCGCTACCTGCTGGTCTCGGCCACCTCGCTCGGCCTCAACCTGGCGCTCGCCTACGCCCTCGTCGACGGGCTCCACCTGCCCGCGGTCCCCGGCGTCATCGCCGCCTCGCTGGTGGTCGGCTTCGCCTGGAACTACCCGCTGCACCGGCTCTACGTGTTCCGCACCGCGCACCGCCGCGGCGGGCCCATCCTCGGCCACGCCGAGCGCCGGGCGAGCCTCGCGGCGCCGCTCGAGGCACCCGGGCGCGCGGCGCCGGGGGGCCGGCCGTGAAGCCCTCGGTGGCGGTGGTGTGCGACTTCGACGGGACCGCGACGGTGGAGGACCTCGCCGACGCCCTGTCCATCCAGCACCTCGGGTACGACCGCTGGAAGGCCGCCAACGACGCCTTCCACGCGGGCGAGATCTCGTTCGTGGAGCTGCTCCGGCGCATCTTCGAGCCGGTGGCGGCCACGCCCGACGAGGTCCGCGCCTTCGCGCTCGCCCACGCGCGCTTCCGGCCGGGGTTCGCCGAGCTGCTGGCGACCTGCCGCCAGCGCGGCGTCCGCTTCGTGCTGGCCTCGGGCGGCCTCGACCTCTACATCCGGCCGGCGCTGACCAAGCTCCCGGCGGCGCTCACCGACGGCCTCGAGATCCGCGCCAACGGCGCGCGCCACGTGCCGGGCGGGCTCGCCCTCTCCTTCCCCTACGCGGAGGCGCCCGGCGCCTGCGGCCAGTGCGGCTCCTGCAAGGGCGCCATCGTGAAGGAGCTGCAGGCGGAGGGCCACACGGTGATCTCGGTCGGCGACGGCAACGCCGACCGCTGCATGGCCGGCGTGGCCGACGTGCTCTTCGCCCGCGGCCGGCTCCACGCCTGGTGCGGGGAGCAGGGGATCGCGTGCGAGGAGTTCGAGACCTTCGCCCCCGTCATCGCGCGGGTGGCGGCGCTCTCCCGGGCCGCCTGATGCGCCGCGCGGCCGCGCTCGCCGCGGCGCTCGCGCTCGCCGCGCCCGGCGTCGCCCTCGCCTCGGCCGCGCTGCGGCCGCTGCTCCTCGAGCGCGGCACCTACGGCGAGTCGTTCACCTTCGTGGCCGACCTCGAGGACGGGACCTACGTCCAGGCCGGCCTCTCCTTCACGAACCTCGGCCCCGGCTCGACGAAGGGCATCTGCCGCGCGCTGGTGGTCGCCCCGGACGGGCGGCTGTGGCGCGTCCAGGAGCGCTTCTCCCGGTCAGAGATCACCTGGCGCGACGGCGGCGACGAGCGCCTCGCGGTGGGCCCCTGCGCCGCCTGGGTGAGCGAGGACGGGAGCGGCGTCGAGGTGAAGCTCGACGGCGGGTCGGTCCGCCTCGCCACGCCCGAGCGCCCGCGCCGGCAAGGAGGCGAGGCGGCGCTCCAGGTGGACGGCCGCCCGTACCGGAGCGAGGTGCTGCTCTTCCGGGCCCCGCTCGCGGCGACGCTCGCCCGGCCCGGCGCGGCGGCCCGGCAGGTCGCCGGGGCCCTCTACCTCGACCACACCCGCAGCGCCGTCCCGACGAAGGACCTCGCCCGCCGCTGGGTCCGGTTCCGCGCGCTCCGCGGCCCGCGGGCGCTGCTCGTGCTCGGGCGCGAGGGGCACGACGGGCGCTTCGCGCCGGTCTGGGCCTGCGGCGAGGAGGGCTGCCAGGACGAGGAGGCCTTCGCCGCGGCGCGGCGCGGCGAGGGGCAAGCGACGAGCTTCGTCGTGGAGGTGCGGGGCGAGGCGCCGCTCACCCTCCGCGCCGGCCGGCTGCTGTACCGCGACGCGCCGGTCGAGGACCTCGGGCTGCTCGGCCCCCTGGTGCGGCCCTTCACCGGCTCGCCGGTGACCTACGTCTACCGCGCCACCGCCCAGCAGGGCGCGGGCGCGCCGATGGATGGGATCCTCGAGGTCGAGCTCTCCGGCGAGTGAGGGCTCACGCCCCCGCGGCGCCGGCCCGCCGCCGCGCCTGGAGCCACCGGTCGATCCCCCACGCCACCACCGTGTAGAGGACGCCCAGGAGCACGTCGAGCACGTAGTGGTGGCTGAGGTAGACCGCCGCGAAGGAGACGAGCGCGAAGAGCGCGAAGCTCGCCAGGTCGAGCCAGCGCCGCCGGAGCTCGATCCCGAACAGGAAGGTGAGCAGCGGGTAGGAGACGTGGAGCGAGGGGATGGCCCCGAAGACGTCGGCGCTCCGCCCGTAGAAGCCGGCGAAGTAGGGGATGCCGGTCAGCGCGTCCCAGCGCGCCGCCCCCGCCGCCGAGGAGCGCACCGAGAAGTCGGCCGGCCCGAAGCCGTGGTCCGCCACGTACCAGGGCGGCGCGGCCGGGTAGACGTAGTAGGTCGCGAACCCGACCACGTTCATGAGCAGGAACGTCCACCCGAAGCGCGCCAGCAGCCGGCGGCCCTCCTCGTCGCGCCGGAAGATCGCCAGGTACGCGGCGAAGCCGATCGCCCAGTAGACGAAGACGATGTACGCGGTGCCGGTGAAGAGATCGACGACCGGCCAGTGGTGCCGGGCGAAGAACTCGTTCGGGGTGAGCACCGCCCCGCCCTCCCGGATGCCGAACAGGGCGCGGTCGAACGCGTACGGCTCGGCGATGTGGATGTGGAGGTAGCGGAAGAGCGGCTGGGTGATGTGCGTCAGGTCGTAGACGATGCCGAAGAGCAGGAACGGCAGCATGCCGATGAAGAAGCGGCGCGTGGCGTCGCTCCACACCACGAGCCCCAGCATGGCGGTGCACAGCGCGAGCTGCTCGGGGCGGCTCACGCCCTGGAAGAGCCTCATCGCGACGAGGTAGGCGCCCATGCCGCCGAGCGCGCCGTAAAGAACGCCCGGCGGCGTGTCCCGCACGCGCTGGGCCAGCGTCGGCGAGCGGCGCTGCGGGACGACGGCTTCGTTCGCGGTGGGCTGCGGTTCCATGTCCGGGGCGTGGTACCGGCCCTGGGCCGCGGCGTCAAGGGCGGGAGCCCCGCGCCGCGAGCGCCTGGGCGCTCGCCGGGCGATCGAGGCCGGCGGAGGTGGCAGGAGGTGGTCGCCGCTCGCCGTCGCGCGCGCCTCGCCGGCGCGCCCGGGCCGGCCGCCGCTGACGCGCCGTCAGGCGGCTGTCGCGCCCGGGAGCCCGGCGCCAGCCGCCTGACGTTGCGAAGCGCCCTCTTTCCGGCGGGTTGGGCGCGCTCCCGGGAGGCACGCCGCTTGCGAGGGGCTCCGGCACGAAGGAGCGTGCATGGCGGACGCAGACCAGAAGACCGAGGCGAAGCCGGCGGCCCCGGCGGCGGCAGGCGGCTCGAAGGCGGTGCCGCTGCTGCTCGCCGTCAACAGCGTGCTGCTCGCGGCTGTGCTGGCGCTGCTCGTGCTGAAGCCCGGCGGCCTCAAGCACGCCGAGGCGGCCGAGGGCGACCACGGCGCGGCGGCGGCGGGCGCGGGCGAAGGCGGCAAGCCGCACGGCGAGAAGGGAGCCAAGGGCAAGGAGGCGCTGCCCGGCCCGACGCTGCGCCTGCCCGACTTCGTCGTCCACCTCCGCGACGCCGACGCCGATCGCTACGCCCGGCTCTCCTTCGAGCTGGAGCTGCCGGACGAGAAGGCGAAGGAGGGCGTCACCGCGCGGCTGCCGCAGATCCGCGACGGGTTCCTGTTCTACCTCGCCGACCGCACCGCCGAGGACCTGCGCGGGAGCGAGGCCATGATGAAGGTGAAGACCGCCCTGGCCCAGAAGCTGGGCGAGCTCGCGCCGGGGGTGCCGGTGCGCGGCCTCTACGTCACCGAGCTGGTCGTCCAGTAGGCCTGCGCCATGCCCGCCACGCTCTCACCGGAGGAAGTCAAGGCGCTGATGAGCGCCATCCAGGACGGGAAGGTCGCGACCGAGGGCGCGCGCGGTCACCGCGGCCCGGTCGCCAACTACGACCTCACCAGCCAGGACCGCATCATCCGCGGGCAGATGCCGACGCTCGACGCGATCAACGAGCAGATCGCGCAGCAGCTCGCCCTGGGGCTCACCGGCCGCACCCGGCTCGCCATCCGCGCCAGCTCGGCGGCCGCGACGCTGCTCAAGTTCGCCGACCTGACGCCGCTCCTGGCGCCGCCGGCGGCGGTGTGCGTGCTCGGGCTGGGCGGCGGCTACGGCTTCGGGCTGGCGGTGCTCGAGCCCGGCGTCGCCGAGCAGCTCCTGGCGGCCGCGCTCGGGGACCGCCGCTCCCGCCAGCCCGACGCCGTCCCGGACGCGCGCCGCGAGCTGACCGCCGTCGAGCAGGGCGTGCTGAAGCGGCTCCTGGGCGTGTTCACCGACGCCATCGCCAGCGCGTGGGAGCAGGTGATGCCGTTCAAGCCGGAGCCGCTCCGGTTCGAGCTGGACCCGCGCATGGCGTCCATCGCCCCCCCCTCGGACGTCGGCATCGTCTCGGCCTTCGAGCTGACCGGCGGGCTCGACGGCCGGCTGCAGCTCGTCATCCCCTACGCCGCGGTCGAGCCCGCCAAGCAGCGCCTGGCCGCCCCCCGCCGCCTCTCCCAGCGCGGCGACGACCGGGTGGCGCGGATGATGGCGCGCGAGATCGAGCAGGTGAAGGTCGACGTGCGCGGGCTGCTGGGCGCGACCCGCATCACGCTCTCGCGGCTGCTGGAGCTGGAGCAGGGCGAGGTGCTCCTGCTCGACCGCGACGAGTGCGCCCCGCTCCCCATCTCCGTGCAGGGCCGGCTGAAGCTGCTCGGCTCGCCCAGCGTCGCCGGCGGCGCCATGGCCATGAAGGTCGAGCGCGCCCTCGCGGCCCCCTCCCCGGCCGCTCTCCTCTCGAGGTGACCCGATGAGCAACGAGACCACGCCCAGCGAGGGCCAGACCCGCCGCCTCGACATGCTGCTCGACGTCCCGCTCGACGTGTCGGTCGAGCTGGGCCGCTGCCGCATGACCATCCAGGACCTGCTGGCGCTCTCGCCGGGCTCGGTGATCGAGCTCGACAAGGTGGCCGGCGAGCCGCTCGACATCCTCATCAACGACCGGCTCGTCGCGCGCGGCGAGGCGGTGGTGGTGAACGACAAGTTCGGCATCCGCATCACCGACATCGTGAGCCCGCAGGAGCGGATCGCGAGGCTGAGGTAGCGATGGCTTCGACCGCGACCCCGACCCCGACCGCGATTCCGACCTCGACCTCGACCGCGACCGCGACCCCGACGTCGACCTCGCCCGCGAGCGAGGCGCCGGGGCAGGCCGCGGGTTCGGCGGAGGCGGCGGGCAGCGCGCTGACCGCGCTGCCGGGGTACCCCGCCACCCTGCCCTCCTCCTCCTTCTCGCCCGGCCCGTTCGCCGCCGGCCTGCTGCTCGCGGCGATGGCCGCGGCCGCCTTCGTCATGGCGCGCCGGCGGCGCGCCGTCCCGCGGCTGGTGCAGGTCCTGGAGCAGACGAGCCTCGGGCCGAAGCGCGCGCTGGTCGTGGCGCGCCTCGGGGACGAGCTCCTCGTGCTCGGCAGCTCCGAGGGCGGGATCGCGCTGCTCGCGACCCGGCCGGCGACCTCGACCTCGACCTCGACCTCGACCGCGACCGCGACCTCGACCTCGACCTCGACCGCGAACGCGAACGCGAACGGGGCCTCGGCCGCGGGCCTTGCGCGGGCGGTGCCGCTCGCCGGCGCGGCGGTGGACCTCCTGGCGCGGCTCAAGCGGCGGGCGCCGGGCCGCTCCTTCGACGCGACCCTCGCGGAGAGCGTCGAGGACGTGGAGCTGCGCCGCAAGCTGGCGCAGGGGCAGCGGGGGAGCGTGCGATGATGTCCGCCCCGGCGCTGCGGCTCGCGCTCGCCGCCGCGGACCCTGCGCTCTCGCTCAGCCTGGGCGGCGGCGGGTCCGCGCCGGTGAAGCTGTTCCTGCTCTTCACCGTGCTCTCGTTCGCGAGCGCGCTGCTCGTGTCGGTGACCTGCTTCACCCGCATCGTCATCGTCCTCAGCTTCCTGCGGCAGGCGCTGGGGACGCCGCAGCTCCCGCCCAACCAGGTCATCATCGGCCTGTCGCTCATGCTGTCGTTCTTCGTCATGGGACCGACGGCGGACCGGGTCTGGGGCGAGGCGCTCGGGCCCTACCTCGACGACCGCATGCCCCCGGCGGTCGCGATCGAGAAAGCCAGCGCGCCCCTGCGCGAGTTCATGCTGCGGCAGACGCGGGAGCAGGACCTGCGGCTCTTCTACGAGATCTCCCACCGCCCCCGGCCGGCCCGCGGCGACGAGATCCCGATGACGGTGGCGATGCCCGCCTTCATGGTCTCGGAGCTCACCACCTCCTTCCGCATGGGCCTGTTCCTGTACGTGCCGCTGCTCCTCGTCGACGTCCTCGTCGCGGCCATGCTCATGTCGATGGGCATGATGATGGTGCCGCCGGCGATGATCGCCCTGCCGCTCAAGGTGGGCGTCTTCCTCATGGCCGACGGCTGGCGGCTCGTCGTCGCCAGCCTGGCGAGGTCGTTCCAGTGAGCCCCGAGCTCCCGTCGAGCCTGCTGCGCGAAGGGCTCGTGCTGCTCGGGACGGTCGGCGCGCCCATGTTCGCGGCGGCGCTGGCGGTGGGGCTCCTCGTCGGCGTGCTGCAGGCGGCGACGCAGATCAACGACCCCGCCACCGGCTTCCTGCCCCGCGCGCTCGCGGCGGCGCTGGTGGTCTGGGTGGCCGGCCCCTGGATGGCGGAGCGGCTCTCCGGCTTCCTCGCCAGCTCCATCGCGCGCATGTCCGGGCACGGCGGATGACGATCCCGCTGGGCGAGGCCTGGGCGCTGGCCCTGCTCGCCTTCCGCGCCGCGGGGCTCGTCGTGTCGGCCCCCATCCTCTCGGCGCGGACGGTGCCGGCGCGGGTGCGGCTCGGGCTGGCGCTGCTGGTCGCCTTCGCCGCCTGGAGCGGCGCCGGCGCGCCCTCGGCCGCGCCGCCGCTCGAGCTGGGGAGCCTCGCCGGCGCGGTGGCGACCGAGAGCGCGCTGGGCCTCGTGGCCGGCCTGTCGGCCCGGTTCGTGCTTCTCGCCGCCCTCATGGCGGGCCAGCTCGCGGCGCAGGCGATGGGCTTCGGCATGGGGGCCATCCTCGACCCGAACAGCGGGGCCGAGTCCTCGGCGCTGCCCGAGCTCGTCTACATGTCCGCCCAGGCGGGCGCGGTGGCGCTCGGGCTGCACCGCGAGGCGATCGCCTGGCTGGCGCGCTCCGCCGTGGCCTTTCCCCCCGGCGCCGCCCTCTCGCTGCGCGCGCGGGCGGTGGAGGTGGTCTGGCAGGCCACCGGCGCCACCGCGCTCGGCGTGCGCCTCGCCTTCCCCATGCTGGCGGCGGTGCTGCTCGGCCACGTGGTGATGGCCGGGCTGGCGCGCACCGCCCCTCAGCTCAGCCTCGGCACGCTGGGCTTCTCGGTCGCGATCCTGGCCGGCGGCGGCGCGTTCTACCTCGTCGCGCCCGCCGCGGCCGAGCTGGCCGCCCGCGCGGCGGTCACCGCCTTCGCGAGGTGACGGGCCATGGCCGGCGAGGACCAGGAGAGCAAGACCGAGGCGCCCAGCGGGCGCCAGCTGGCGCGCGCCTGGGAGGAGGGCGACGTCCCGCTCGGCCGCGACCTGCCGCTGGTGGCGGGGCTGGCGGGCGCGGTGACCGCCCTGGTGGCGCTGGGCGGCGCCGTGCGCGGCGGCCTCGTGCGCGCCTGCGCCCAGGCCATGAGCGCGGTGGCGGAGGCGCCCTTCTCCACCCTGCCCGGCCTCCTCGCCGGCCCGGCGCTGGCGGCGGCGGCGGTGTGCGCGGCGGCGGCCGCGGCCAGCGCCCTCGTCACGCTGGCGCAGACGCAGGGGCGGATGTGGGCGGAGCGCCCGCTCCCGGACCTGTCGCGGCTCATGCGCGGCGCCCAGCTCGGACGGCTCTTCAGCCGCGAGCTCGGCGCCGACCTGGGCCTCGCCGCCGTCAAGGTCGTGGCGGTGGGGTGGGCCGCCTGGTCCAGCCTCCACGGCGACTTCCTGACGCTCTCGCGCCTCCTCGGCGCCAGCCCCGCCGACCAGCTGGCGCAGACCTTCGGGATCGTGCTGCGCGCCGGCTGGCGGATGCTGCTCGTGGCCGGGGTGCTGGCTGGCCTCGACCTTGCACTCGTCCGGCTCAGGTTCACCAAGCGAATGCGCATGACGAAGGCCGAGGCCAAGCGCGAGGCGCGAGAGGACGACGGCGATCCCCTCCTCAAGGGGAAGCGCAAGCAGCGGCACCGCGAGCTGGCGCGGGGCCGGGCGCGCGTCGAGGTCCCCCGCGCCGACGCGCTGCTCGTGAACCCCACCCACATCGCCATCGCGCTGCGCTACCGCCGCGACGAGGGCCGGGCGCCGCGCGTCACCGCCAAGGGCAAGGGCGTCCTCGCCGACTACATGCGCGAGCTGGCGCGCGAGAACGGGATCCCCATCGTGAAGGACATCCCGCTGGCCCGCCTGCTCCACCGCAAGGTGAAGGTGGGCCGCGAGGTGCCGGCCAGCACGTACAAGGCGGTCGCGGCGGTGCTCGCCTTCGTCTACCGCCTCACCGGCCGCGCGCCGGGCGCGAAGGGAGCGGAGGCCTAGCATGGCGGAGAGCAACGCCCCGGGCGCGGCGCGCGCCGAGACCCTGCTGGCGGTCGCCGTCCTGGCGGTGGTGGTCATCCTCATCGTGCCGGTCCCGGCGGCCGCGCTCGACGTGCTGCTCGCCTTCTCGGTGGGCCTCGCCCTGCTCATGCTGCTCACCGCGCTCGGCCTCACCCGCGCGCTCGACTTCTCCGTCTTCCCGGCGCTGCTGCTCGTCACCACGCTCTTCCGCCTCGCCCTCAACGTCGCCACCACCCGCCTCATCCTGCTCCACGGCGGCGAGGGGCCGGGGGCGGCCGGGCACCTCATCGAGACGTTCGGCCGGTTCGCCGTCGGCGGCAGCCTGGTGGTCGGCCTGGTCATCTTCCTCATCCTGCTGGTGGTGAACTTCTCGGTCATCACCAAGGGCGCCGGGCGCGTGTCCGAGGTGGCGGCCCGCTTCACCCTCGACGCCATGCCCGGCAAGCAGATGTCGATCGACGCCGACCTGGCGGCCGGCATCATCGACGACCGGGAGGCGAAGAACCGGCGCTCCTCGCTGGAGAAGGAGGCGGAGTTCTTCGGCGCCATGGACGGCGCCTCCAAGTTCGTCCGCGGCGACGCGGTGGCGGGGCTCGCCATCACCGGCATCAACATCGTGGGCGGCCTGGTGGCCGGGCTCCTGCGCGACCACGTCTCGCTGGCCCAGGCCGCCGAGACCTACACCCTGCTCACCGTCGGCGACGGCCTCGTCTCCCAGCTCCCGGCCCTGCTCGTCTCCACCAGCGCCGGCCTGGTGGTCACGCGCGCCGGCGGCGACCACCTGGGCTCGCAGGTCGGGACGCAGGTGTTCGGCCGCCCGCGCGCGCTCTCCACCGCCGCCGCGGTGCTGGCCGCGCTCGGCCTCCTCCCCGGCATGCCGCTCCTCGCCTTCTGGAGCGTGGGCGGCGCGCTGTGGCTCCTCTCCCGGCGCGCGTCGAAGGCCGAGCAGGCCGCCGCCGCCAAGCCGCGCGCGCCGGCCGAGCCGAAGGGCCCGGAGCGGGTGCAGGACCTGCTGGCGGTCGAGGCGCTCGAGCTGGAGGTGGGCTTCGGCCTCGTCCCCCTCATCGACCTCGCCAAGGGCGCCGAGCTCCCCGGGCGCGTCACGGCGCTCCGCAAGCAGCTCGCCGGCGACCTGGGCGTGGTGCTCCCGTCGGTGCACCTGCGCGACAACCTGCGGCTCGAGGCGAACCAGTACCGCGTGCTCCTGCGCGGGCTCGAGATCGGCAAGGGGGTCGCGCACGCCGACCGCCTCATGGCGCTCGACCCCTCGGGCGGCGCCCCGTCCATCGACGGGCTGCGCGGCCACGACCCCGCCTTCGGACTGCCGGCGGTGTGGGTGGTGCCCGCCGACCGCGCCCGCGCCGAGGCGGCCGGGCTGACCCTGGTGGACCCTCCGTCCGTCATGACCACCCACCTCGCCGAGCTGCTCCGCCGGCACGCGCACGAGCTCATGGGCCGGCAGGAGGCGCAGGAGCTCCTGGCGGTGGTGGGCAAGGAGGCGCCCAAGCTGGTGGAGGACGTGGTCCCGGGCTCGGTCTCGCTGGGCGAGCTCGTGCGCGTGCTGCGCGGGCTCCTGCGCGAGAGCGTCTCCATCCGCGACCTGCGCACCATCCTCGAGGCGGTGGCGGACGCCGCCCCGCGCTCCAAGGAGACGCCGTGGCTGGTCGAGCAGGCGCGCCGGCGGCTGGCGCGCCAGATCACCGCCCGGGTGGCGGGCGCCGACGGCGTGGTGAAGGCCCTGACGCTGGAGCGCGCCACCGAGGACGCCCTGCGCCAGAGCCTGGGCGCCTCCGACGGCGAGGCCGCGCTGGCGCCCGACGTCGACACGGCGCGCCGGCTCATCGGCAGCCTGGAGTCGCACGCGCAGCGGCTCGCCACCGCCGGCCTGCCGGTGGTGCTGCTCGCGCCCCCGGACCTGCGCCGGCCCATCTTCGACTTCGGGGCGCGGTTCGTGTCCGACCTGTGGGTGGTCGCCGCGCGCGAGCTCGTGCCCGGCACCACCGTCGAGCCGGCCGGGATCGTGCAAGCCGTCACCCCGCAGCTCGAGAGCGCCGCCGCCTAGCGAGGAAACCTCGACCCCATGAGCGCCACCGTCCGCACCTTCCGCGCCCCCGACTCCACCGCCGCCCTGGCGGCGGTGAAGGCGGCGCTCGGCCCCGACGCCATCCTCATCTCCACCCGCACCGTGCAGGGCGGGCTCTTCCGCCGGCCGGAGGTGGAGGTCACGGCCGCTGCGGGCGACGCCCTCGAGGCGCCGGTCCCCCGCCGCGGCGACGGCCCCTCCTCCCCCCGCGGCGACCGCGCCCCCTCCGCGACCGCCCCCGCGGCGGGAGACGGCCAGGGCGAGGGGCGGCGCCCCTCGGGCCTCGCCGCCTACGCGGCGCCCCGCCCCGTCGACGACGCGCTCGCCTCCGAGGTGCAGCTCCTGCGGCGCTCGGTCGAGGAGACGCGCCGGGCGCTCGCCACCGTCACGCGCGAGGCGCGCGCCGGCCGCGAGCTGGAGATTCCGCCCGCCGCCGCCGCCCTGCACGCGCGCCTCATCGCGCGCGGCGTGGAGCCGGTGCTGGCGGAGGAGCTGGTGCGCCAGGCGCTGCAGCTCACCGCCTCGCCGCGGGCCGGCGGGCTCGAGGGCGCGGTGCGCGACCTCCTGGGCGAGCGGCTCGTGCCCTGCCGCGCGCCCTGGCTGCACGACGGGCGCCACGCCCTGGCGCTCATCGGGCCGACCGGCGTCGGCAAGACCACCACCCTCGCCAAGATCGCCGCGCGTGCGCTGCTCGAGGCGAAGAAGAAGGTGGCCCTGCTCACCGTCGACACCTACCGCATCGGCGCCTGCGACCAGCTCGCCCGCTACGGCGAGATCATGGGCATCCCGGCGCTGGTGGCGCGCGACCGGGGCGAGCTCGTCCAGGCCTACGAGCGGGTGAAGGACGCCGACCTGGTCCTGGTGGACACCGCCGGCCGCTCCTCGCCCGAGGACGTGGCGCGGCAGGCGGAGCTGGTGCGCGCCATCCCCAAGGTGCAGCTGCACCTGGTGGTCTCGGCGGCCACCGGCGCGCTCGAGCTCTCGGCGGTGGCGGAGCGCTACCGCGACCTCCGCCCGGACCGGCTCCTCTTCTCCAAGCTCGACGAGGCGGCCGGACCCGGCGCGGTGCTGTCGGCCGCGGTCCGCATCCCGCGCCCGGTGAGCTGCGTCGCCGACGGGCAGCGCGTCCCAGAGGACCTGCACGCCCTCGGCGCGGCCGAGCTCGTCGACCTGGCGCTGCCGCCGGCGCCCCGCACCCCGCAGCACGAAGGAGCGTAGCCGTGGATCAGGCCGAGAGCCTCCGCCAGCTGGTGAGCCGCCGCGACCCCGCCGCGCCGCCGCTGCGCGTCATCGCCGTCACCAGCGGCAAGGGCGGGGTGGGCAAGACGCACCTCGCCTGCAATTTGGCGGTGCTGGCGGCGCGCGCCGGGCGGCGCGTGCTCGTGATCGACGCGGACCTCGGCCTCGCCAACGCCGACATCGTCCTCGGCATCGCGCCGCACTACCACCTGGGCCACGTCCTCGACGGCTCGGTGCCGCTCGACGACATCCTGGCCGAGGGGCCGGAGGGGGTGCGCGTCCTGGCCGCCTCGACCGGCGTCCAGCAGCTCACCCAGCTCGACGACCAGCAGAAGCTGCGGCTCGTCTCGGCGCTCGATGGGATCGAGGACCGCTTCGACCTCGTCCTCATCGACTGCGGCGCGGGCATCGGCGACAACGTCCTCTTCTTCGCCGGGGCGGCCCAGGAGGCGCTGCTCGTCATCTCCCCCGAGCCGACCAGCCTCACCGACGCCTACGCCGCGGTGAAGGTGCTCTCGCAGCAGGGGGGCGTGGAGCGCTTCTCCGTCATCGTGAACCAGGTGCCGCTCGAGGCGCTCGCCCGCGACGTCTACGGGAAGCTCACCCGGGTCACCGAGCGCTTCCTCACCGCCCGGGTCGGGTTCCTCGGCCACGTGCCGCGCGACGAGAACCTGCAGCGCGCGCTCATGGCGCAGCGGCCGGTGGTGGACCTGTTCCCGCGCTCGCCGTGCAGCCGGGCGATGCAGGACCTCGCCAAGACCCTGCTCGAGCGCCCGCCGCCGCCCTCGCTCCAGGGTGGCCTCAAGTTCCTCTGGCAGCGGCTGCAGCGCGAGGCGGGCCCGGGCTAGCCTTGCACCGCGCCCACGCCCGCTACGCCGCCGAGGGCGACTCCGACGCCGCGCTGGTGACGCGCCACGCGGCGCTCATCGACCGCGCCGCGCGCCGCGTGGCCGCGCGCACGGCGGGCGTGGTCTCGGCCGAGGACCTCTGGTCGGCCGGCGCCATGGGCCTCATCGAGGCGGCGCGCCGGTTCGACGGGGCGCGCGACGTGAAGTTCGAGACCTTCGCCGCCCACCGCATCCAGGGCGCCATGATCGACGAGCTGCGCCGGCTCGACCACCTCCCGCGGCGGCTGCGCGCGCAGGCGGAGGAGGTGGAGCGGGCGCGGGCGCGGCTCGGTCACCAGCTGCAGCGCGAGCCGACCACCGAGGAGCTCTCGCTCGAGGTCGGGCTCGAGGGCGAGGAGCTCTCGGCGGTGATGGGCGTGGCGCAGCCCACGCCGGCCGTGCTCGAGGCGGTGGAGTCGCCGGCCGTCCCCGCCGACGAGCAGGTGGAGCGCCGGCAGCTCCTGGGCGCGGTCGCGGGCGCGGTGGCCGAGCTCCCCGAGCGCCTGCAGCTCCTGCTCTCGCTGCACTACGTGGAGGGGCTCACCTACCGGGAGATCGCGAAGGTGCTGGCCGTCTCCGAGCCGCGGGTCTGCCAGCTCCACGGCGAGGCGATGGCGCTCCTGCGGCGGGTGGCCGGCCCGGGCGCGCCGTGACCGGGAGCATCTCGCTGTGCATGATCGTCCGGGACGAGGCCGCCATGCTGCCGGACTTCCTGGCGGCGGCGCGCGGCGCCTGGGACGAGCTGGTGGCGGTCGACACCGGCTCCGCCGACGCGACCCCCGAGCTGCTCGCCGCGGCGGGCGCGACCGTCGTGGCCCGGCCGTGGGACGGCGACTTCTCCGCCGCGCGCAACTTCGGCCTGGCGCGCGCCAGCGGCGACTGGCTGCTCGTCCTCGACGCCGACGAGCGCGTCTCGCCGGAGCTCCGCGCCGGGCTGCGCCAGGTCGCCGCCGATGCCCGCCTCGGCGCGGGGACGCTGGCGGTGCTGAACGAGCTCCCGCACGGGCACGTCCGCCGCTCCCGGCTGCTGCGCCTCTTCCGCAACGGCGCCGGCGTCCGGTTCCGGCACGCCATCCACGAGGACGCCGGGGAGGACGTGGCCGCCTTCCTCGCCACGAGCGGCCTCGCGCGCGCCGAGGTGCCGGGGACGCTCGTCCACCTCGGCTACGCCCGCGACCACGCCGCGGCGCGCCACAAGCAGGCCCGGGACGTCGCCATCCTGCGCCGGACGCTGGCCGCCGATCCGGCCGACCTGTACGCTCGGTTCAAGCTGCTCGAGCAGGCGCGCTTCTGGCACGACGCGCCGCTCCGCGCCGAGGCCGCCCGCGACCTCGACGCCGAGCTCCGCCGCGGCGGCGCCGAGCGCCTGCGCGGCGCGCACTTCGCGGGGGAGCTCTTGGCGCTGGCGGTGGATGGCCTGGGGCTCCCGCCGCGCGAGGCGCTCGGGTGGCTCGAGCCGCTCGCCGGCCGCGCGCCCCCGTCGGCCGCCCTCGAGCTCCGGCGGGGCGAGCTGCGCGAGCTCGCCGGCGACGCCGCCGGCGCCCGGGAGGCCTTCGCCCGCTGCCTGGCGCTCGAGGCGGTCACGGACGACGTCCAGCTCGCCACGGTGCGCCCGCGCATGGGCCTCGCCCGCCTGGCGCTCGCGGCGGGCGACGCGGCCGGCGCCGCCGCCGAGGCGGAGCGGGCGCTCGCCCTGGCCCCGCGCGACCCGGAGGCGCTGCTCCTCGCCGCCGCCCTGCGCCGCCTCACCGGCGGTCCGGGCGCGCTGGCGCGCTTCGCGGAGGAGCGCCGCGCCGCCGCCGGCGACTCCGAAGAGCTGCGCGCCGCGCTGCGCGAGGCCGGCGGGGCGACGGGCTGATGGGCGCCCTCTCCCCGCGTGCGGGCCGGCAGCGAATGGGCTCGAGCGTGGCGCGGCGCGCAGGTCGCGGCGCCTGAAGCTGCGGCGGGCATGCCTCGACCGCAGGCGCTTCGAGGCCCGAGGAACCACTGAGTCCCGCTCCCCTCTCCCCCACCGAGAGAGGCCAGAGAGCGGGGGGCGTCGCCGCGGGTGAACTCCCCGCGGCATCGCCGCGTTGCGTCACCGCCCGGCGCCGGTTACCTCGGGCGGCGTGACCGACCTCCTCGCCGCCCGCTGGCTCTTCGGCACCTCCCTCGCCTTCCACATCGTCTTCGCGGCCGTCGGGGTCGCGATGCCGCTCTTCATGGTGCTGGCGGAGTGGCGCTGGCGGCGCACGGGCGACGAGGTCCACCTCGAGCTGGCCCGGCAGTGGGCCAAGGGCACCGCCATCCTCTTCGCGGTGGGCGCCGTCTCGGGCACGGTCATCTCGTTCGAGCTCGGCCTGCTGTGGCCGCGGTTCATGGCGTTCGCGGGCCCGGTCATCGGGATGCCCTTCTCGCTCGAGGGGTTCGCCTTCTTCGCCGAGGCCATCTTCCTCGGCATCTACCTGTACGGCTGGGAGCGGGTGGGGCCGCGGCTGCACCTCGCGGCCGGCGCGCTGGTGGCGCTCTCCGGGGCGGTCTCCGCCTTCTTCGTCACGCTCGCCAACGCCTGGATGAACCGGCCGGCTGGGTTCTCCCTCCTCGACGGGCGCGCCGAGGACGTGCGGCCCTTCACCGCCATGTTCCCGCCTGGCTGGGCCCACGAGGTCATCCACGTCCTCCTCTCCTCCTACGCCGCCACCGGCTTCGCCGTCGCCGCCATCCACGCCTTCTTCCTGCGCCGCGCCCCCGCGAGCGCGTTCCACCGCGCGGCGCTCGGCATCGCGCTCGGGGTGGGGGGCGCCGCCGCGCTCCTGCAGCCGCTCTCGGGCGACCTCTCGGCGCGCCAGATCGCGGTCACCCAGCCGGAGAAGCTGGCCGCGGCCGAGGCCCACTTCGAGACCTCCCGCGGCGCGCCGCTCCAGCTGGGCGGCCTCCCCGACGCCGAGGCGCGCACCACCCGCTACGGGCTCCGGATCCCCTACGGCCTGTCGCTCCTCGCCTTCCACGACCCGCACGCGGAGGTGAAGGGGCTCGACGCCTTCCCGCGCGACACCTGGCCGGACCCGCTCCACGTCCACCTCGCCTTCGACGCGATGGTGGGCCTCGGGACGCTGCTCGCCCTGGTGTCGCTCACCGGCGCGCTGCTCGCCTGGCGCGCCCGCGCCGTCCCCACGCACCGGCGCTACCTCCTCGCGGTGGTGGCGTGCGGGCCGCTCGGGTTCCTGGCGCTCGAGGCGGGCTGGCTCGTCACCGAGTGGGGGCGACAGCCCTACACCATCCGCGAGGTCATGCGGACGGCGGAGGCGGTGACTCCGGTCGGCCAGCTCGCGCTGCCGCTCTTCGCCTTCGTGCTGCTGTACGTCTTCCTGGGCGCCATGGTGGGGGTCCTGCTCTGGCGGCAGATCGCCCACGCCGGCGGCGCGGCGGCCGCGGCGCCGGAGGTGACGCCGTGACCCCTGCCGACCTCCTCGGCGCGGTCCTCCTCGTCGCGCTCGTCGCCTACGCGCTGCTCGCCGGCGCCGACTTCGGTGGCGGGATCTGGGACCTCTTCGCCTCCGGGCCGCGGCGCGAGGCCCAGCGGCGCCTCATCGAGCACGCCATCGGCCCGATCTGGGAGGCGAACCACGTCTGGCTCATCCTGGCGGTGGTGCTGCTCTTCAGCGGCTTCCCGGCCGCCTTCGCCGCCGTGTCGATCACGCTCTTCGCGCCGCTCGTCCTCCTGCTCATCGGGATCGTGCTGCGCGGGGCAGCCTTCACCTTCCGCACCTACGACGACCGCGGCGATCGCGTCCAGCGCCGCTGGGGCGCGGTCTTCTCCGGCGCCAGCGTGCTCGCGCCGCTGCTGCTCGGGGTGGCGGTGGGCGCGCTGTCCTCGGGCACGCTGCGCTCCGGGCTCGGCGCGGCCCCGCGCTCCGGCCCGCTCGTCCCCTTCTCCACCTTCGCGCTGTCGGTCGGCCTGTTCGCCTGCGCGCTCTTCGCGTTCCTGGCGGCGACCTACCTGACCGTCGAGGCGGAGGGGGAGCTGCGCGAGGACTTCCGGCGGCGCGCGATCGCCGCCGGGATCGCCGTCTTCGCCACCGCCGCGCTGTCGCTCGCCCTCTCCGCCCGCGACGCGCCGCGCCTCTTCGACGGCCTCACGCGCCACGGCTGGTCGGTGGCGCTCCACCTCGCCACCGCCGCCGCGGCGGTGGGCGCGTTCGCGGCGCTGCTCGCCCGCCGCCCGCGCCTGGCGCGCCTGTGCGCCGCGGCCCAGGTGACGCTCATCGTCCTCGGCTGGGGCGCCGCGCAGTACCCGTACCTGGTCGGGCCGGAGGTGACGCTCGCCTCGGCCAGCGGCCCGCGCTCGACCCAGGTGGCGCTGCTCGTCGCGCTGGCGGTGGGGGCGCTGACGCTCTTCCCGAGCCTCTACCTGCTCTTCCGCATCTTCAAGGGCGAGCGGCCGTTCTCGGTGGTCGACCGCCGCCCGGCCCGGCGCGCGTGAGGCGCGGCGGCGGGCTCAGCGCGGGAGGTTGAACCGCAGGGTCGCGAGCTCGTCCACCTCGCGCCGCTCGCGCTTCTCACGCTCGCCCCGGATCTCGGCGCGGCGCCGCTCCTGGACGCGCTGGACGATCTTCGTCCCCTGGCGCGCGGCGGCGTAGCCGTCGCGGGCCTGGGCCTCGCGCTGGCGCGCCTCGCGCAGCGCCGCCTCGGCCGCGCGGACGTCCTGCAGCGCCCGCCGGTGCACCAGCTCGTCCACCTGCCACAGCTCGACCGGGCCGCCGGCGCGCCCGTCGCGCCGGGTCACCTCCACCGCCCGCGCCAGCCGCGCGCTCGCGCTCGTCACGGTCGCCTGCGCCCGCGCCAGCCCGGCCAGCGCGTGGTCCTCGGCGCGCTCCCGGAGCTCGACCACCTTGTCCACCCGTGTCGGAGGCGGCATCACGTCCCTCGTCGCGCCGCGCGGCGCGAGCCCTCCCGCTGCACCGCGCGCGCCACGCGGCCTGGCGCGCCGGCGCGGGCCGCGCCGCCAGATCCCTGACGCGCGGCCGCGGCCGGCCGGAGCGGCGGCCCTCGCCCAGCGCCCGGCAAGATCGGCCGGGGCGGCCGAGGCGCGCGGCCGGCGACGCCGCCAAGGCCGCGTGAAGACGGGCCTTCCCTGACGGTGCGTTCGGCCGGCGGCCGCTGGCCCCGTCCTTGCTGAGGAGAGCCTCCGCATGGCCGACGGCATTTACGTGACGATGAACGGGGCGGCGGCGCGGAGCGAGCAGCTCGACGCCATCGCCGACAACCTCGCCAACGCCCAGACCCCTGGGTTCAAGGCGGCCCGCCCCGCGTTCGAGGCGTTCTTCCCGGCGAGCGGCGCGGAGGACAAGGCCTACCCGGCGGCGGTCGCTACCGGCTTCGACCTCCGCCCCGGCCCGACCACGCGCACCGACGCCCCGCTCGACGTGCTGCCGGAGGACGGCGCCTTCCTGGCGGTGGCCGCGCCCGGCGGCGGGGTCGCCTACACCCGCGACGGCCGCCTCTCGGTCGACTCCGAGCGGCGCCTCGCGACCGCCACCGGTCGGCTCGTGCTCGACCGCAGCGGCGCGCCCATCCGCGTGCCGCCCGGGCCCCCGCCCCAGGTCGGCCAGGACGGCGTGATCCGCTCCGGCGACACCGCGATCGCCGAGCTCGCGCGCGTGAAGCTCGACGGCCCCGTCGACCGGATCGGCCCCTCGCTCCTCGCCCCGGCGCCCGGCGGCCGCGCCCTACCCTCGGACGCGAAGGTGCGCACGGGCGAGGTCGAGCTCGGCAACTCCGGGGCGCTGGAGGGGATGGTCCAGCTCATCTCCGCGCAGCGCCACTTCGACGCCTCGATGCAGGCCCTCCAGACCTACCGCAGCCTCGACCAGCGCTCCGCCGAGACGGGCCGCGTCCGCTAGCCGCCCACCGAAAGGACCCCCGCATGCTCCGCTCGCTCTACACGGCCGCCACCGGAATGGAGGCCCAGCAGCTCCGGATGGACGTCATCGCGAACAACCTCTCCAACGCCAGCACCACCGGCTTCAAGAAGACGCGGGCGGAGTTCGAGGACCTGCTCTCCGAGACGCTCAAGGGCGCGGGCGCGCCCGGCCCGCGCGGCGGCGGCGATCCGGCCCCGCTCCAGGTGGGCCTCGGCGTGCACGCCGGCTCCACCACCCGGTCCTTCGGTCAGGGCGACGCGCTCACCACCAACAACCCGCTCGACCTCGCCATCCAGGGGCAGGGCTTCTTCAAGGTCCAGCAGGTGAACGGCGATCCCGCCTACACCCGCGCCGGCAACTTCAGGCTCGACTCCACCGGGCGGCTGGTGACGCAGCACGGCGAGATCGTCGAGCCGGGCATCACCGTGCCGCCCGACGCGACGCAGGTCACGATCGGCGCCGACGGCACGGTCACCGCCACCGTGGCGGGCCGGACCGACGCCGCCACCCTGGGCCAGCTCGAGCTCGCCAGCTTCACGAACCCGGCCGGCCTCACCAGCGTCGGGAACAACCTGTTCACCGCGAGCGCCGCCTCCGGCGAGGCGCAGTCGGTGAAGCCCGGCGAGCAGGGTACCGGGACGCTGGCGCAGGGCATGCTCGAGGGCGCGAACGTGAAGGCGGTGGAGGAGATGATCGACATGATCGCCTGCCAGCGGGCCTACGAGCTCAACTCCAAGATCATCAGCACCGCCGACCAGATGCTGCAGCGCCTCACCAACATCCGGTGACCCGATGCCGGCCGCCCTCGCCATCGCGCTCGCGGCGCTGCAGGCCGCGCTGGGGCTCCCCGGCGCGCGCGCCGAGCTGCACGCGCTCGAGGGGGCGCCGCCGGGCTGCGCGGTGGCGCGGGCCGAGGTGCCGCGACCGGTGCTCGCGTCGGGGCGCGCCGCGGTCCACCTCTTCGGCGCCGACGCGGGCGGGCGACCCTGCGAGGCCTGGGCCTGGGCCCGCGTGCGCGTCACCGCCCCGGCGCTCGTCACCTCTCGCGACGCCGCGGCCGGCGCGCCGCTCGAGGGCGCGGTGGAGACCGTGCGGCGCGAGGTCCTCCCGGGACGGCGGCCCCTCTTCGCCCTGCCGGAGGGGGCGCGCGCCGCGCGCGCCCTGCCGGCCGCCGCGGGCCTGGAGGAGGGCGACGTCCGCGTCGGCCCGGCCCCCGGCGCCGAGGTGGCGGTGCTGCTCCGCGCCGGCGCGCTGGCGGTCGAGCAGCGCGGCACCGCCCTCCCCTGCCGCGCCGGCCGCGCCTGCGCGCTCCTGCCCTCGGGCCGGCGCGTCGAGGGCCCCTGGCACGGCGGGCGCATCGAGCTGGGTGAGCCATGAGGCGTCAACTTCCCGCCGCAGCCCTCCTCGCCGCGCTCGCCGGCTGCGCCACCTCGACGCACATCGAGAAGTACGTGCCGAAGCACCGGGAGTACGAGCCCGCCTCCGCGTCGCAGCGCGGGGACGAGGCCCCGTCGCCGGGCAGCCTGTGGCGCGACGGGCGCTCGCCCGCGATGCTCTACACCGACGCCCGCGCGCTGCGCGAGAACGACCTGGTGGTGGTGAAGGTGGAGGAGGTGGCGGACGCGAAGCGCAGCGCCGACACCGACGTGACCCACAACTCCAGCGCCACCGCGACCGCCCAGTTCCTCTCCTCGCTCTCCGACCTGACGAAGGGGCCGCAGGGCGGCCTCAAGGGCGGCCTCGACCGGCGCTTCCAGGGCACCGGCAGCACCGGCCGGACCGAGCGGCTCACCGCCACCGTCCCGGCGCTGGTCCGCAAGGTGCTGCCCAACGGCAACCTCTTCATCGAGGGGCACCGGGTGGTGCTGGTGAACAGCGAGGAGCAGCACTTCTACATCTCCGGCGTGGTCCGCCCCATCGACATCGACCAGGAGAACAGCGTCAAGAGCTCCATGATCGCGGAGGCGGAGGTCGAGTTCACCGGGCGCGGCATCCTCTCCGACAACCAGCAGCAGGGCTGGGTGGCGAAGCACCTCGGCTGGCTGTGGCCGTTCTGAGGCGACCATGACCACGACCTCGACTGCGACCTCGACCTCGACCGCGACCGCGACCGCGACCTCGACCACGACCGCGACCGCGACCTCGACCTCGACCTCGACCGCGACCGCGACCGCGACCGCGACTGCGAGCCTGACCTCGACCGCGGCCCGCTGCGGGGTCCTGGCCGCGGTCGCGCTGCTCGCGCTCGGCGCGGCCGCTCCAGCGCGCGCGGCGGTGCGGCTCAAGGAGCTGGCCGACGTCCAGGGCGTGCGCGAGAACGAGCTCTTCGGCTACGGTCTCGTGGTCGGCCTGGCCGGCACCGGGGACACCGAGCGCGTCCTCTTCACCCAGCAGTCGGTGGCCGGCATGCTGGGCCGCCTCGGGGTGCGCGTGGACGCCAAGGAGGTGCGCGCGCGCAACGTGGCGGCGGTGATGGTGACGGCGCGGCTGCCGGCCTTCAGCCGTCCGGGCCAGCACCTCGACGTCACCGTCGGCTCGCTGGGCAACGCCCGGTCGCTCGCCGGCGGCATGCTGCTGCTCACGCCGCTCGCGGCCGCCGACGGCCAGGTGTACGCGGTGGCGCAGGGACCGGTCCAGACCGGCGGGTACGACGTCTTCGCCGCCGGCTCCTCCCTCTCGAAGAACACCCCCACCTCCGGCCGCGTCCCGGCCGGCGCCTCCATCGAGCGGGCCGTCACGCCCGCGCTCTCCGGCCCGACGCTCGTGCTCGGGCTGCACCACCCCGACTTCACCACCGCGCACCGCATCGCCGCCGCCGTGAACGGCAGCCTGGGCGGCGCGAAGAGCGGGGCTGCGCCGGCCGAGCCGGCGCCCGCCGGGGCCGCGCCGCCGCAGCCGCCGGCGCGCGCGCTCGACCCGGCGGCGGTCGAGATCACCGTCCCGGAGCGCTTCAAGGACGACCCGGTCGCGCTCATGGCGCAGCTCGAGGTCATCGAGGTCGACGCCGACGAGCGGGCCAAGGTGGTCGTCTCCGAGCGCACCGGCACCGTCGTCGCCGGCGAGCGGGTCCGGATCCGGCCGGTGGCCATCTCCCACGGGGGGCTGCAGGTCTCGGTCACGGTCCAGCCGCTCGTCTCGCAGCCGGGGGCGAGCTTCTCGCAGGCGCCCAACCCGAACGCGCGCACGGTGGTGTCGCAGGCCGGCACGCCGGCGGCGACGGAGGAGTCGCGCGGCACCATCGCGCTGCCCGCCACCACCACCGTGCAGGAGCTGGCGAAGGCGCTCTCGACGCTCGGCGCCAGCGCCCGCGACCTCGTCTCCATCCTCCAGGCGATGAAGGCGGCCGGCGCGCTCGACGCCGACCTCGAGGTCATCTGACGTGCCCGTGAAGCCCCCCGGCGCCGACGCGGCGCGGCTGCACCAGGCCGCGCAGCAGCTCGAGGGGCTGTTCCTGAAGCAGCTCGTCACCTCCAGCAAGGCCTTCACCGGCGGCGAGGGCGCGGGCAGCGCGGTCCGCGCCGACCTGTTCGCGGACGCGCTCGCGGGGGCGCTGGTGAAGAGCGGCGGGATCGGGCTCGCGCGGCAGGTGGAGCGGAGCCTGGGGGCGGACCCGACCGCGACCCCGACCCCGACCCCGACCGCGACCGCGATGGCGACCTCGACCGCGAGCTCGATCGCGACCGCGGCGGCGGGGGCTCCGGAGGGCGGCGCCCCGTCGCCCGCCGACCTGCTCCCGGCGCACGCGGTCACGAGCCCCTTCGGCCTGCGTCAGGATCCCTTCGACGGCCGGTTGACGCGTCACGAAGGCGTCGATCTGGCGGCGGGCGACGGCGAGCCGATCCGCGCCGCCGCGGGCGGCGTCGTGGTCCGCGCCGGGGCGCGGGGCGGCTACGGCGACGCGGTGGAGATCGACCACGGGGACGGGCTGACCACCCTCTACGCCCACGCCTCCCAGCTCCTGGTGCGCGAAGGGGACACGGTGACCCCGGGTCAGGCGATCGCCCGGGTCGGCCACACGGGTCGCGCCACCGGCTCCCACCTCCACTTCGAGGTGCGCCAGGGCGGCCGGGCGGTCGATCCGGCCCGCGCCCTTAAGAATTATCGCCTCCGTGCCGATGATCTCCTCGGAAGCAGGTCCTGACCGCGAGGAGGCGCCGTCATGAAGGTCACGGACACGAGTCAGATCAAGGCGTTGTCCCCGGGCAAGCCGCCCGAGCCGTCCCGTGCGCCGAGCGAGCACGGCGAGGTCGCCGACCGCGTGACGACCGAAGAGTCGGCGCGCGTCGCGGCGGCGATCGCCACCGCGAGCCAGGCCGCCGGGAGCGGCCGGTCGGCGAGGCTGGTCGAGATCGCGGCCGCGGTGCGTCAGGGTACGTACAAGCCCGACCCGCAGCAGATCGCGCAGCAGATCCTGGACGACGCGGAGCTGGCCGCCCGGTTGCAAGTCATCTTCAACAAGTAGGCGCCCCGCACACGGCGGCGCCGGGGACGGCTCATGGACCTCGAGCACGCACTCGAGCTGGCGGGACAGCTGCGCGACGCGATCGCCGCCGAGGTGGAGCGCGCCCGGGACGAGCGCCGGCTGCTGCGGGCGCTCGACGCGGCCGGGCTGTTCGCCCGGGCCGCGCAGCGCGGCGAGTTCCTGGCCGAGGTGGCGCGGCTCGAGCGCGAGCTCGCGACCGCGCTGGGCCGGGCCGCCTCCGCCCTCGGCCTCGCCGAGGTCACGCTGGAGCGGCTCCGCCTGCGCGTCCCCCGGGAGGGCGAGGCGCTGGCGCGCGTCCTCTCCGAGGTGCGCGCGCTGGCCGGCGCGCTGCGGGAGATCGACGCCCTCAACCTGCAGCTGGCGGGGCGCGCCCTCTCCTGCGTGCGGGGGTACGTCCAGGCGGTCCGCCCGGCCCCCCTCGCCTACGACCGGCGCGGCCTCCGCGCCGCCCAGCCCGCGCTGGCGCTCGTCTCGAGCAAGGGCTGACAGGAGCACGCATGGCCGACCTCCTCTCCATCCTCAGCGGCGCCGCCACGAGCCTCTCGGCGCAGCGCGCGCTCAGCGCCACCGCCAGCCACAACCTCGACAACGCCAACAACGCCGGCTACTCGCGGCAGACGGCCTCGCTCGAGGCGCTCGTCCCCGCCGAGCAGGTGAACGGCGCCTACCTCGGCCGCGGCGCGACCCTCGGCACGGTCACCCAGGCCCGCGACCGGTTCCTCGAGGCGCAGCTCCCGGCCGCGTTCGGGAACGCGGCCTTCTCCACCGCCCAGTCGGACGCGCTGCAAGCGTTTCACGGGCTCGATCCCGACGCCACCGGCGGCCTCTCCGACGCCATCTCCGGCTTCTACTCCGCGCTCTCGTCCCTGGCGCAGAACCCCAGCGACGCGGGGCTCCGCTCCTCCTTCCTGGGCGCGGCCCGCTCGCTCGCCCAGACCTTCAACCGCACCAGCCAGGGCCTCGAGGCGGCGCGCAGCGGCCTGGACGCGAAGGTCGGCGCGCTCGCCGGCGAGGTGAACGTCGAGGCGTCGGCCGTCGCCTCGCTGAACGTCCAGATCCGCCAGGCGGGCGCGAACGGCGGCACCCCCAACGACCTGCTCGACCTCCGCCAGCAGCACCTCGACCGGCTGGCCGAGCTCACCGGCGCCACGACCATCCCCACGTCCACGGGGGACGTCAACGTGGCGCTGCCGGGCGGGGTGGCGCTGGTCGCGGGCGACCGGGCCGCGTCGCTCGCCACCGAGCCCGACCCCGGCAACGCGCCGCACCTCCGCGTCACGATGAGGCTCCCCGACGGCAGCGGCCCGGCGGCCGTGCCGAACGCCTCCCTGGGCGGGACGCTGGGCGGCACCCTCTCCGCGCGCGACGGCACCCTCGCCCAGACGGGCCAGGACGTCGACCACCTCGCCTACGACCTGGCGCAGGCGGTGAACGCGCAGCACGCCGCGGGGTTCAAGCTCGACGGCACCGCCGGCCAGCCCGTGTTCGACGCTGGGGCGAGCGCCGCCGGGGCCGCCGGGCGCCTCACCCTCCTGCTCGCGAGCGGCGCCGACCTGGCGCTCTCCGCCACCACCAGCGGGACCTCCGCGCCCTCCGGCGACGCCGGCAACGCGAACGCGCTCCTCGCCACCGGGCAGGCGGCGCTCGCCACCAGCGGCAAGGACGTGCAGGCTACCGTGGCGCAGGTCGTCTCGAGCTTCGGCTCGGCCGCCTCCACCTCGAAGGCCTTCGCGGCCCAGGACGGCGCGCTCAAGGACAGCCTCGCGACGATGCGCGAGTCCACCTCCGGCGTCTCGATCGACGAGGAGATGATCGCCCTGCAGCGCGCGCAGCGCGGCTACGAGGCCATCAGCAAGGTCATCCAGACCGCGGACCAGATGCTCGAGACGCTGCTCAACCTCCGGTAGGAAGCCCATGCGCGTCACGGATCGCCTCATCTTCGACAACGCCACCCGCGACACCGCGCAGGCGCGCGCGGCCGCCGAGGACGCGAGCCGCGTCGCCTCGACCGGCACCCGCATCCACCACCCCTCCGACGACCCGGCCGCCGCCGGCATGATCCCCGCTTTCCAGATCGCGGGCGCGCGCTACGCCGCCATCGGGCAGGCGGCGGGGCTCGCCTCGGACGAGCTCAACGCCGCCGACGGCGCGCTCGACTCGGTGGGGACGGCCCTCTCCCGCGCCCGCGAGCTGGCGGTCCAGTTCTCGAACGGCACCTACGACGCGTCCCAGCGGGCGGGGGGCGCGCTCGAGGTCTCGCAGCTCGCCGACCACGTCCGCGCCATCCTCAACACGCGCTTCGGCAACCGCTACCTGTTCGGCGGCACGAAGGACGACGCGCCGCCGTTCGACGCCGCCGGCAACTACGTGGGGGACACCGGCGTGCGGCAGGTCGAGGTCGCACCCGGCGTGCTCCAGCAGGCCAACGTGCTCGTGAACGGGATGGGCGCGGGCACCACCGGCGGGGTGCTGCAGGTGCTCGGCGCACTCCAGGCCGCGCTGACCGCCAACGACCCGACCGCCGTCTCCGCCACCCTCGACGGGCTGGCCGCCGGCACCGACGCCGTCGCGAACACCCGCGCGCAGGTGGGCGCCTCGATGCACGCCTTCGACACGGCGGTGACCGCCAGCAAGGTCGCCTCGGACGGCGAGACCGGCGAGGCGAGCAAGCTCGGGCAGGTCGACCTCGTCGACGCGTCGATCCAGCTCCAGGCGACGCAGACCGCGCTGCAGGCCTCGCTCGCCGCGACCGCCAAGTCATTCCAGCTGAGCCTCGTCGACTACCTGAAGTGACCGGGGATGGCGCGCGGTCCCGACCTGGCGAAGCCGCGCCTCGCGCCCGCCGGGCACGGCCCGCTCGGCGAGGACGCGCGGCGCGCCGTGTCGGCGCTGCTGCGCGAGCGCGCCCGCCGGCTCCCGCGCGTCCTCCCACCGCGGGTGGCCGCCGGCGCCCGGCTCCTGCCGGTGCTCCTCCACGCCAGCTTCGAGCGCGCGGGGGTCCGCGGCGACGCGCCCGGCCTGGCCGGCCTGCGGTACCGGCGCGGCTGGGCGAGCCTGGCGCGCGCCTTCGGGCTGCCGCCCCCCCACCGCGCCCAGCGCGGCCGGTGCGCCGCCGAGGCGCTGCTGGCCCTCCCCGGGCCGGCCGGACTGGACGCCCTGGTCCTCGTCCGGCGGGACCTGCCCATCGAGGACCTCGGCCGGCTGCAGGAGCGGCTCGAGGCGGCGGAGCAGCTGCTGGCCGCGGGCGGGGCGGCGGTGCGGGCGGTGATCTACGATCCGGCCCGCCTGGAGCACGACCTGGAGGTCGCCCAGCGGGCGATGGCCTTCGGCGCGCTCCTCGGCGGGCGGCTCTCGCCCGAGGCCTGGGCCTCGCTCGAGACGACGCGGCGCCCGCTCCCGGCGCTCACCGCCTCGGCCCTGGCAGTCCAGGCGAACCTCCCGGCGGCGACGCTGGCGCTCTCGCTCATGGCCCGCGCGCGCGGTCCCGGTCCGCTCGACGCGGCGGTCGCGCTGCTCGCCCACGGGGTGCCGCTGCGGCGGCTGGCGGGCACCGAGGCCTTCTGCCTCGGCTGGGCGGGGCTCTTCCCGGGCCTGGGCGCCCCGCTGGAGGAGGCGGTGCGGCTCGCGCGGGGCGGCGCGGAGCTCGGGCGCCTGCTCGAGCACGGGCGGGCCCTGGCGCTCGCCTGCGCCCGCGCCATCCGCGCCTCGCGCCTCGGCCACATCGACCGCTCCTCGCAGCGGCTCTGGCTCGAGGCGCTCGGCCCCGGCCTGCCGCGCCTGCTCCTGCCGGCCCTCGGGGCCAGCCTCGCCGAGCTGGCGGCGGCGGGCCAGCTGCGGCTCGAGCCGATGCGCGCGGCCCGCGGGTACGAGGTGCGACTCCGCGGCGGCGAGGTGCTGGGCCGCGGCGCCTCGCCGGTGCAGGCGCGCCTGCGGGCGGTCGCGATCGTCGCCGCGGCCGACGCGGCGCGCCCGCCCGCCGCCCGCGCCGCGGCGCCGCTCCACGCGGCGCTCGACGAGGACTGGCGCGAGCTCGCGCTGCGGGTGGTGCGGCCGCGCGACGAGCCCGCCCTGCTGCTCCTGCCCATCGCGGGCGGCGCGGCGCGCCCCGGCCCGCCGCTCGACCTCCTCAACCGCGGCCCCGGGCGCGCGCTGGAGCTGGACGGGGCGCTGGCCGTGCGCGCCGTCCCCGGGCGCCGGCCCAGCGGCCGGCTGCTGGCGGCCGGCGAGGCCGTGCGCGCCGTGCTGGCGCGCGCTCAGGCCGGCGCGAGCCTGGAGATCGTGGCCTCCCGCAGCGCCGCCCGGCCGGTGGCCGCGCGCCTGGCGCAGGTCGCCGCGCTGCTCCGCGATCCCTCCTTCCCCGGCCCGGCCGCGATCGAGGCGGGCGGCGAGGTGCTCCTCACGCTGGGGCGCGGCGTCCGGGTGTACCCGCTGGCGCGCTTCGCGGCGCGGCCGCGCGTCTTCACGCCCGACCCGCACGCGCCGGACATCTCCATCTCCACCGGCGAGCGGCGCGCCTTCCGCGCGCGCGACCCGGGCGTGCTGCAGTGCCGGGTGTCGCTCGCGCAGGACGGGGGCGCCGCGCTCCTCTACGCCGACGCGAGCGGGGGGCACCTCCGCGAGGAGGTGGCGCTGGCCGATCTCGAGGAGCGCCTGCGCGAGGCGCGCGCGCTCGTCCGCGGCGGGACGCCCCCGGCCTCGCTGGCGGTGCGCCTCTCCGAGGACCTCGAGGCGGCGGTGCGGCGGGCCGGCCCGCCCGGCCGCAAGGCGCCGATCGCGGTGCGAGGTGCGCTGCCGTGGGTGGAGGTGGAGATCGAGGGGGAGCGGTTCGGCGGCCGCAGCAGGCTGGGCTGGGGCGCCGCGGCGGAGGCGCTCCTGTCGCGCTGGTCCGCTGGCGCGGAGGGGCTCGTCGCCGTCAGCGCGGTGGCGGTCGAGGCGCGCGGCGCCCCCGCCTCGCCGCTGCTGGCGCTCTACGCCGCGGGGCTCGCGCGGCGTCGCCTGCGCACCCACCTCCGCCGCGCGCTCGCCGCTTATCGAACCGCCGCCACGCGCCGAAGAGAGGGGTGAGGGCGAACACAACGTCGCCCGCCACCAGGAGATCCCATGTCGCTCTCGATTCGCACCAACGTGGCTTCGCTCGACGCGCAGCGAAACCTGTCCCAGACGCAGCTCTCCCTCGACTCGTCGCTGTCGAAGCTCTCGTCCGGCTACCGCATCACCAAGGCGGGCGACGACGCCGCCGGCCTCGGCATCAGCACCTCGCTCGACGCCCAGTACAAGAGCTACAACCAGGCCGTCCGCAACGCCAACGACGGCCTCTCGGTCGGGCAGACCGCCGAGGCGGGCTTCAACGAGATCTCGAACATCCTGACCCGTATGCGCGAGCTGGCCATGCAGGCCTCCTCGGACGGCGTCACCGACTCGCAGCGCTCGTCGATGATCGACACCGAGCGCAGCCAGCTCTCGAGCGAAGTGGACCGCATCGCCAACTCGACCAAGTTCAACGGCGTCGCCCTGCTGTCGGGCTCGGCCACCACCCTCGACTTCCACGTCGGCATCGGCTCCAGCGGCACGAACGACGTCATCGGCGTCTCCTCGGTGGACGTGACCGCCAGCGGCCTCTCCATCGGCAGCCTCGACCTCAGCACGAAGGCCGGCGCGGTCAGCGCGCTCGACACCATCGACTCCGCGCTCGACACCCTCTCGACCAAGCGCGCCACCTTCGGCGCCGTCGGCAACCGGCTGCAGAGCGCCATCAACGCGGTGCAGACCTTCGCCCAGGCGACGGCCGCCGCCAACAGCCGCATCCGCGACGTCGACGTGGCCCAGGAGACGGCCAACATGACGCGCGCCAACATCCTCGCCCAGGCCGGCGTCTCCGTCCTCGCCCAGGCGAACCAGATGCCGCAGATGGCCCTGAAGCTCCTCGGGTAGCACCCGCGGACCCTCTCGGCTGAACCCGCCCCGCGGCGCGACCCGCCGCGGGGCGGCTCCATGGAGGCAGGATGAGCACCGTCACGTCGAGCAGCAGCACCAGCCCCAGCTTCACCGCCGGCGGCCTCGCCTCAAACCTCGACAGCGCCTCCATCATCGACGGGCTGGTCGCGCTGCAGCAGCAGCCGCTGACGCTCCTGCAGAAGCAGCAGTCCGCCTACCAGTCGCAGATCTCGACCCTCGGCAGCATCGCCTCCAGGCTGTCCGCGCTGAAGAGCGCGGCCCAGGCCCTCGGGACCGGCGGCGCGCTGGCGGTCGGCGTCACCAGCTCCAACACCTCCTTCACCGCCACCACCGGCGCGGGGGCCGCGGCCGGCTCCTACGACCTCCAGGTGACCGGGCTCGCCGCGGCGGCCAAGGCGCGCTCGGCGGGCTTCGCCAGCGCTGTCACCGTGACCGGCGGCTCGCTCGACCTGGCCGTGGACGGGAAGCACTACCCCACCGCCGCGTGGAAGGACGGCGCCAGCCTGGCCGACGTCGCGGCGGCCATCCAGGCCTCCGGCGCGCCCGTGACGGCGGTGGTGCTCGACGACGGCACGAACAGGTACCTCTCGGTCACCAAGCGCGACACCGGCTACGCGGTCGGCTCGGATCCGAAGCAGGCGCTCGTCCTCACCGAGACCTCCACCGGGACCCAGGGCCACGCGCTGGGCCTCGCGGCCACGCAGGACCCCGCCAACGCGAGCTTCACCCTCGACGGCCTCCCCTTCACCCGCACCTCCAACACGGTCTCGGACGCGCTCCCCGGCGTCACCCTCGCGCTCGCCTCGAAGGGCTCCGCCGAGACGCTCACGCTCGCCAACGACGTCTCGGGCACCGCCAGGAAGCTCCAGGGCTACGTCGACGCCTACAACGCGGTCATCCAGATCGTGCAGACCGAGCTCTCCCCGGCGGCGAACACCGACCGCGCCCAGACGCTGGCCGGCGACGCCACCGTCCGCGGGCTGCAGCAGCGCCTGCAGGGGCTCGGCAGCCAGCAGGTCGCCGGGCTCGGCACGGTGCGGACGCTGTCCGACCTGGGGATCAAGACCAACCGGGACGGCACCCTCACGCTCGACTCGACGGCGCTCGCGGCCGCGGTGGCGCGCTCGCCCTCCTCGGTGGACGCCCTCTTCTCGACCGCCTCCACCGGCCTCGCGGCGGTGGTGGGCGCCGCGGTGGACCAGTACACGCTGCCGGCGAGCGGCCTCCTCTCGCTGGCGCAGTCCGGCCTGCAGGACCGCGTGAAGCAGATGGACGACCAGGCCGCCACGCTGCAGAGCCGGCTCGACGCCTACCACGCGACGCTCCAGGCGCAGTTCACCGCCATGGAGTCGGTGGTCAGCCAGTGGAAGACCGTCGGCAGCTTCCTCTCCTCCCAGGCCTCTCAGAGCACCTCCAAGTGAGCCCCCTCATGAACCCGACCCGCCGTTACGCCCAGGCCCAGACCGAGACCGCCTCCCCCGAGCGCCTGATGGTCCTCCTCTTCGAGGCGGCGCTGCGCCACATGCGCAGCGGCGCCACCGCGCTCGACCAGGGCCGGCACGCCGACGCGAACCAGGCGCTGGCGCGGGCGGGCGACATCGTCGCCGAGCTCGACTCCACCTTCGACGCCGCGCGCCACCCGAAGCTGGGCGAGCAGCTGGGCCAGATCTACACCTTCGTCTCGGAGCGGCTCCTGCTCGCCAACGCGCGGCGCGACGCCGGGCTGGCGCGCGAGGCGGAGCGCGTCTTCGCGCCGGTGGCCGACGGCTTCGCGCGCGCGGTCCAGCAGCTCCAGGCCGAGCAGGCCGGGGCGGCGAGGCCGTGATCGCGGAGGCGCTCGCCGGCGCGCTCGAGCGCGCCGCCACCGCCCTCGAGGCGGGGGACGCGCCCGGCGCCGCGGCCGCCATGGGCGAGGCGAGCCGGGCCTGCCAGGAGGCCGAGGCGCGCGGCGAGCGCGTCGCGCCCGCGGCGCTCGCGGAGCTGACGGCGCTCCACGCCCGCTGCGGCCAGAGCGCCGCCCGCGCGCGCGCCACGCTGGAGCAGGCGCTCGAGTCGGCGGGCGCGGCCCGGCGCGCGGTCAGCGCCTACCGCCGGCCCTGAGCGCCCGTACCGCTCGCCCCGCGCGCGTCAGCGGGTGCGCGAGCTGCGGCCGCCCTTGCGGCTCGCGCTGCGCCCCGCGCGCGCCGCGGCGGCGGCGCGGCGCGACCCGCCGCTCGACTTGCCGCCCTTGCGGCCGATGCGGGAGTAGAACTCCGGCCCCCGCCGCTCCAGCGTGCGGCGGCCGCCCTTGCGTCCCGCCTCGCGCACCGTGGCGCCGCCCCCGCTCGCCCGGGCGCGGCTCGTGGCCCGGCGCCGCTTCGGGCCGCTCGCGCGCGCGCCGGCGCGGCCGCGGCGGGCGCCCGTCTTCTTGGTGGTGGTCCTCGCCATGCCGTTCTCCCGCACCTCGTCTGAGCTGCGAGTCGAACGTTGAGCACGCTTCCTGGGGAGGGCAAGCGCGCGCTCGCCCCCCTTCGCCCAGCGCGCCACCCACTCGGCCAGCGCCTCCACCTCCCGGGCCGCGAACCAGGGCAGCGGGCGGGGCGGCTCGACGTCGCTCACCACCGCCAGCACCCCCCGGTCGCGCGCGCACAGGAACGCCCGGTCGATCGCCTCGCGGTGAACCTCCACCCGGGGGACGCGCTCGCGCTTGAAGCCCTCGGCCAGGACGAGGTCGCAGGGCGGCAGCAGCGCGACGAGCTCCGCCAGCGCGCGCCGGGGTGGCCCGAAGTAGGCGACCTCGCGCGGGCCCGAGAGCGCCACCGCCAGCGCGCCCGCCCCGCGCAGGCGGGCGCTGTCCTTCCCCGGGCGGTCGAACGGGTGCTCATGGCCGGAGTGCTTGAGCGCCGCCACGGCGAGGCCCCGCGCCCGCAGCGCGGGGATGAGCTTCACGAGCAGGGTCGTCTTGCCGGAGCCGCTCGCCCCGGAGAAGGCCAGCACGGGCGGGCGCTTCACCGCGCCTCCTCCTCGAGCAGCCACGTCTCGACGGGCGCGCCGGCGGGGAGCTCTCCCGTCGCCTCGGGCAGCCGGACGAGCGCGTCGGCCAGCGCGGGCCCCCGCACCTGGGCGGCGTCGCGGCCGATCGGGCGCACCCGCCCGTCGTCCTCCACCGCCGCCCACAGGAAGCGCGCGCGGCCCGGGCGGCCCCCGGCGGGCTCGGCCAGCGGCAGGGCGAGCGCGCGGCGGAAGCGCCGCGCGGCGCCGGCGAGCGCCAGCAGCGCCGGGCGCGCGAAGACCTCGAACGCGACCAGGCACGCGGAGGGGCTCCCGGGCATGCCGAAGACGGGCTTCTCGCGCGCGAGGGCGAACAGGAACGGCTTCCCGGGCTTCATCGGCACCCCGTGCACCCGGACCTCGCCCCCGGCCCGCTCCACGGCGGCCCGGACGTGGTCGTGAGCGCCCACCGAGACGCCGCCGATCGTCACCACGGCGTCGGCCGACGCGAGCGCGCGCTCGAGCGCCGCCGCCAGCCGGTCGAGATCGTCGCCGACGCGCTCGGGCGCCACATCCGCGCCCAGGGCGCGGAGCGCGCCCGCCAGCGCCACGCCGTTCGAGTCCGGCGTGCGGCCGGAGAGCACCTCGTCGCCGGTCGAGAGGAGCGCCACGCGCGGGCGGCGCACGACCTGGACCTCCTCCACGCCGACCGCGGCCAGCAGCGCGAGCTGGCGCGGACCGAGCCGCCGCCCGGCGTCCAGCGCGAGCCCCCCCGCCGCGACGTCCTCGCCCGCCAGCCTCACGTTCTCCCCCGGGCGCGCCGCGTCCCGCAGCTCGACCTCGCCCGCGGCCTCGCGCGCCGCCTCCTCGCGCACCACCGCGTCCGCGCCCGGCGGCAGCGGGGCGCCGGTGAAGATGCGGATCGCCTCGCCTGGGGCGAGCGGCGCCCCCGGGAGCTCGCCCGCGAAGATCGTCCGCCCCGCGCGCAGCCGCGCCGCGCCGTGGACGTCGGCCGAGCGCACCGCCCAGCCGTCCATCGCGGAGCAGGTCTCGGGCGGCGCGGGACGGACCGCGGCGACCGGGTGCGCCAGCCAGCGGCCCCCCGCCGCCGCGAGCGGGGCGCGCTCGGTCGGGAGGGGCGCGAGGCCCTCCATCACGGCCAGGCGAATCCGGTCCAGCTTGTCCATCGCGCCATCTTAGTGAATCCGGCCCGCGCGCGGCCGGCCGCGTCGCCCTCCGCCTGCCCTCGCGCTCACCGTGCGAGCCCCTCCCTGGATCGCAAACGTTGCGTAACACCCGCGTTGATCCGGGCCAAAGCGCAAGGCCTGCATGTCGCACCCCCTGATTCTCCGTAGTTACGCGGGCCTAGCTCATGCAAAGCGACGGCGATCAAGCGAAGTTACCCTGGAGGTCTCCCGTGCTCTCGACCGCGCCGGTGAACGACTGCAACGTCTGCTCGCTTGGCGTAGCCTCGGCAGGGCGTTGCCGGTTCACCCCGACGGCGCGCGAGGCGGGGGCCACGCTCTGCGCCCAGGGGGAGCGGCCGCGCACCGTCTACTTCGTGAAGGAGGGCTTCGTCTCGCTCTCCGCCGTCAGCCCGCGCGGGAGCGAGGTGCTCCTCACGCTCCGCGGCCCGGCCTCGCTCCTGTGCACCGAGTCGCTGCGCGGCGACCCCTCGCCTTACGAGGTGCGCGCGCTCTCGCGGGTGAAGCTGTGCGGGATCGCGGGCGATCAGATGAGCAGCTGGGTCGGCCCCGATCGGAGCCCGGCGCGCGCGGTGCTCGACCTCCTCCTCACCGAGGGCAAGCTGCAGCGCGACGAGGTGAACTACCGGCAGGGCGACTGCCTGTCGCGGGTGGCGCGCTTCGCCCTGGCGCACGCGCGCTTCCTCGCCGATCGCCCCAACGCCGTCCGCAAGCAGGTCGTGGCGCGCCTCCTCGGGATGCGGCCGGAGACGCTCTCGCGCTGCCTCACCCGCCTCGAGCGCGACGGGGTGGTCGACGCCTCGCGCGGCGTGCGCGTCCTCGACCCCCGCCGGCTGGCGGCCATCGCGACGGAAGACGCGAACGCCTGACCGGGTTATAAGGTCGCTGCCGCCGCGCGCGGCCGCCGTCACCCCGAGGTCCCTTCATGTTCGGTCTCCGACTCCCAGAGCTGCTCCTCATCCTCCTCGCCGTGCTGCTGCTCTTCGGCGGCAACAAGCTGCCCCAGCTGGGCAAGGGCCTCGGCGAGAGCGTCCGGAGCTTCCGGCGCGCGCTCCGCGAGGCGAAGTCCGACGAGCCCGAGCCGGCCGCCAAGGAAGAGACGACCGTCCGCGCGAAGTAGCGCGAGCCCGGTCCCTGAAACGCCGCGCGGCCCGCGGGCGCCTCCTCGAGGCGTCCGGCGGGCCGCGGTGCTTCGGGGGTCCGGCTCGCCCGGGCTCAGCGTGCCTGCAGGCTGTGGCCGGAGGGCATGAGCTGCCCGTCCTGCTGGGCGAGCCAGCGCAGCAGGTCGAGGACGGTGACGATCCCGACCACCCGGCCCTCGCGCCCCACCACCGGCGCGCGGTGGACGCCCTCCGCCGCCAGCAGCGCCGCCGCCTCGGAGATGGGCGCCTGCTCCGGCAGGGTGAGCACGTTCCGGCTCATCTCGTCGGCCACCGTCCCCCCCGGGCGCCCGGCGCCCGCGCGCAGCAGGTCGGTCTTGGAGAGGATCCCGAGCGGCTTGCCGGCGTCGTCCACAACCGGCGCGCCGCCGATCCCCCGCTCCAGGAACAGCGCCCGGGCCCGCTCGAGCGGCAGGTCGGCCTGGACGGCGATCACCACCCGCGTCATCACGGCCTGCACCGGCGTCCGGTCCGCGAGCGAGGCCTCGGGATCGCCCGGCTCGCGCGCCGGTGCCGCCCGCGCCGGGCCCTCGCCCAGGCACTCGACGAATCCCGGGCGCGCGCCCGGATCGCGCGCCTCGCCCTGGCTGTCGACGCACGGCAGGCAGTCGTCGAGGGGCTTGGCGCGCTGCTCGCGCGGGCAGAGCACGGCGGACAGGGTGCGCGTGCTCGCGGCGCCCGCGATCTCGAGCGTCATCACGCTGAGGTCGCGGCCGCGCCCGGCCGGGTGGGTGGTCTGGGGCATGTCGTCTCTCCTGGTCGCCCGAAAGGCTTGCACGGCACGCGGGCGCGGAGCCCCTCCCTACAAGCTCCAGGCCATCCGCCGCTCCGGGGGGGCGCGAACCACCCGCGCCCCAACCGGGAGCTGCGAATTCTGCGGCGAGCCGGGAGGTGCCGCACCTTCTGCCGTGCGCCGGACGTGCGGCGGAGGGACCGGCGCAGGCGACCGCACGGCGCGTGAGAGGCTTGCCGCGCCGCGGTGGCCACCGCCCTCGGCATCCCCCTTGTACGTCAGTCCTCGTGGAGAGGAGGCAGGTCATGAAGCGCATCCTGGTGGGGATCGACGGCTCCGAGCCCGCGACCAAGGCGGCGCAGATGGCGACGGAGATCGCGATGCGGTTCGGGGCGAAGCTGACGCTCGCCTACGTCGTTCCGCGGCTGGTCCTGCCGCCGGACGCGTACGGACTGACCACCGCCGACGTCGAGGCCGACCACCGCGCCTACGCCGAGAAGCTGCTCGCCCATGCGGAGGGCCAGCTCGCCGAGTCGGGCGTCCAGGCCGACACGCTCGTCCTGTCCGGCGCGCCCGCGGAGTGCCTGGCCGAGGCGGCCCAGGCGAGCGACGTCGACCTGGTGGTGGCGGGCAGCCGGGGCCGCGGCGCGGTCGCGCGCATGCTGCTCGGCAGCGTGACCGACCGCCTGGTGCACATCAGCCCGAAGCCGGTCCTGGTGGTGCGGTAGCGCTCGGGATGTGGCAGCATCGCGCCTTCCGGGCAGGAGCCGGCCCGAAGGAGGTGCGCGATGCAGCAACCCGATGAGGCGGCGCCGGCGGCGGAGAGCGGGGTGCGCACGCTCCGCGTGGGCGATTTCATGACCCGCGAGCTCGTCACGCTGAAGGAGACCGACGATCTGGCGCTCGCCGAGCAGATGCTGCGCCTGGGCGCGATCCGCCACCTCCCGGTGGTGCGGGACGGGAAGCTGGTCGGCCTCGTCACCCAGCGCGATCTCCTGCGCGCCTCCGCGACCCGGCCGGCGCGCACGACCGCCGCGAGCGAGATCATGGTCCGCGAGCCGGTGACGGTCAGCCCGACCACCTCCCTCGTCCGCGCCGCGCGCGTGATGCTCGAGAGGAAGTACGGCTGCCTGCCGGTCTGCGGCGACGACGGCGCCCTCCTCGGGATCATCACCGAGGCGGACTTCGTCCGGTTCGCAGCCGACATGGTGCAGGACCTCGACCTGGTGGCCGAGGCGGTGCAGGGCTCGACGCGCGCCTGAGCCCGAGAAGCGAGCGCCTGCCCCGTCGGTTGAATTGATCTCGGGCAAGCGAAGCCCTACAACCCTTCCAGGCATGGAAGAGACCCTGTTCGACGAGCTCAAGCGGTACGTCGGCTGGAGCGAGGTCGACGAGCGCGCGCTGCGTGCGCTGCACGCGTCCGCCGCGCCGCACTTCCCTGCCGTGGCCGAGGTGTTCTACGCCACCATCCTCGGCCACGAGGGGGCGAAGCGCTCTCTCACCGGCGGAGAGAGCCAGGTCGGGCACCTCAAGATCACCCTCCAGCGCTGGCTCGACACCCTCCTGCGCGGGCCATGGGACGAGGCCTACTACCAGAACCGCTCCCGGATCGGCCGCTACCACGTCCGCATCGAGCTGCCGCAGCACTACATGTTCGGCGCCATGAACGTCGTCCGGCGCGAGCTCAACGCCATCGTGGACGACACCTACCGCACCTCCCCGGACGCGCTGAAGACCGTCCGGGAGGCGCTGGGACGCATCCTCGATCTCGAGCTGGCGGTGATGCTGCACACCTTCCGGGAGGACCTGGTGGCGCAGTCGGCGCGGGCGGAGCGCCTCGCCACCTTCGGCCAGCTGGTGGGCTCCATCGGCCACGACCTGCGCAACCCGCTCGGCGTCATCGAGACCTCGCTCTTCATCCTGCGCGGCCGGGTCGGCGCCGACGAGCGGGTGAAGAAGCACCTCGATCGCATCGGCGACCAGCTGGGCGTGGCGAACGGCATCATCACCAACCTGCTCGACATGATCCGCAACCGGCCGCTGGTGAAGGAGCGCGTGCGGCTCGAGCAGGTGGTGGCGGGCGCGGTGGACGCGGTGATGCGGCCGGAGGCGATGCGGTTCCGCGCCGAGGGGCTGGCCGGCCTGGAGGTGGAGGGCGATCCGGGGCAGCTCCGGCAGGTGTTCGTGAACCTGCTCTCCAACGCGGTCGAGGCGGCCTCGCCGGCGGGCGCGGTGTCCATCGCGGCCAGCCGCGAGGACGGCCGGATCACCGTGGCGGTGGAGGACAGCGGGCCGGGGGTCGACCCGGCGGTGGCGCGCCGCCTCTTCGAGCCGCTCATCACCACCAAGGAGCGCGGCATCGGCCTGGGGCTCGCGCTCGTGAAGCGCATCGTGGAGCGGCACGGCGGCTCGGTCGCCTACGAGCCGCCGGCCGGCGGCGGCGCGCGCTTCCTGGTGCACCTGCCGGCGTGACCTCCGCCTCGACGGCCATGCGCCACTACCTCATCGTCGACGACAACCGCGCCTTCGCGGAGAACCTGGGCGAGATCCTCCGCGACCAGGGGGCCGAGGTGACGGTGGCGGAGGGCGGCGGGCCGGCCCTGGAGCAGGTGGCGCGGCGGCGCTTCGACGCGCTCGTCACCGACATGCGCATGCCGCTCATGGGCGGCGCCGAACTCGTGCACCGGATCCGCCGCGTCGACCCGGAGCTGCCGGCCCTGGTGGTGACGGCGCACGTGGAGGACCGCGAGCTCGAGGCGGCGCGGCGGGAGGGGCTGCTGGCGGTCCTGTCGAAGCCGGTCCCGATCGCGCGCCTGCTCGACCTGCTCGCGGTGGCGCGCCGCGGGGGCCTGGTGGCCGTGGTCGAGGACGACGCGGCGCTGCGCGACAACCTGTGCGAGGCGCTCCGCGCGCGCGGGTTCTCGGCCGTCACCGCCGCCTCGGTGCTGGAGACCGACCGGCTCGGCCCGGTCGTGCCGTGCTGCGCGCTCGTCGACCTGCGCCTGCCCGGGGGCCCGGACGGCGAGGCGATGCTGCGGCTGGCGGCCAAGTACCCGGGCCTGCCGCTCATCGTGCAGAGCGCCTACGACGCGCCGCCGCCGGTGCCGGCCGCGGCGGTCTTCGCGAAGCCGTTCGACACCGCCGCCCTGCTGGCCGAGGTGGAGCGGCGCCACGCCTCGCCGCACGGGAGCCGCGCATGAGCCAGCTGCACGACCGCCCGCGCGTCCTCGTCGTGGACGACAACGCCACCCTGGTCGAGAACCTCACCGAGATCCTGGAGGAGGCCGGCTACGCCGTGCGCGGGCACGGCACCTGCGCCGAGGCGCTGCACGGCGCGCGCGAGCAGGGCTTCGACGTGGCGCTCGTCGACCTGCGGCTCCCCGACGGCGACGGCACCGCGCTCGCGCCGCAGCTCAAGGAGGTGGCCCCCGACGGCGAGGTGGTGCTCCTCACCGGCTTCGCCACCCTGGAGTCGGCGGTGGCGGCGGTGCGCGCCGGCGCCTGCGCCTACCTGGTGAAGCCGTGCGCCACCCAGGAGCTGCTCGTCACCGTCGAGCAGGCGATGCGGCAGGTGCGGCTGCACGGCGAGAAGCGCGAGCTGTCGCGCCGCGCCCAGATGGCCGAGAAGCTGGCGGCGGTGGGGACGATGACGGCCGGGCTCTCCCACGAGATCCGCAACCCCCTCAACGCCGCCGCGCTCCAGCTCACCGTCCTCGAGCGCCGCCTGCAGCGGCTGCCGGCGGCCACCCAGCCGCCCCTGCTCGAGCCGCTCCAGCTCGTGCGCGACGAGATCCGGCGGCTCGACCACATCCTCGAGGACTTCCTCCAGTTCGCCCGCCCGCGCGAGTTCCAGCCGCACCCGGTGGAGGTGGCGACGGTCCTCACCAAGGTGCTCGACCTCCTGGAGGGCGAGGCGGAGCGGCGCCACATCGCGCTCGAGCGCGACCTCCAGCCGGTGCCGCGGGTGGCGGGCGACGAGGAGCGCCTGCGGCAGGTGGTGATGAACCTGGCGCTCAACGCGCTCGACGCGGTCGGCCGCGGCGGGACGGTGCGCGTCTCCTGCCAGGTCGAGGAGCCGGCCTCCGGCGAGGTGGCGATCTACGTGGACGACTCCGGGCCCGGCATCGCGCCGGAGCTGCGCGACCGCATCTTCGAGCCGTTCTTCACCACCAAGGCGCAGGGCTCCGGGCTCGGCCTCTCCATCGTCCACGCCATCGTGGTGCAGCACGGCGGCAGCATCACCATCGAGGACGCCCCGGGCGGCGGCGCGCGCTTCGCGCTCCGGCTGCCGGCGGCGCGGTAGCTCCCCGCCCTGCCCTACTCCGCGCGCTCCGGCCCGCCGTCGCCGGCACCCTCGGTCTCGGCGTGGTCGGCCGGAGGGGCGCCCCCGGCGTACTCCTTCAGGCGGTACTGGATCTTGCGGACGCTGATGCCGAGGATCTCGGCCGCGCGGGAGGTCGAGCCGCCGACCATCTCCAGGGTGCGCAGGATGGCCTCGCGCTCGATCTCGTAGAGGGTGGCGCCGGGGATGAGGGCGCCGGGGGCGCGCTCGCGGGGGCGCGGGCCGCGCAGGGTGGGCGGGAGGTCGTCGGCGGTGAGCTCGGGGCCCTTGCACAGCACCACCGCGCGCTCCACCACGTTCTCCAGCTCGCGCACGTTGCCCGGCCAGTCGTGGCTGAGCAGCGCGTTGAGCGTGCCGGGGGCGAGGCCGCGGATCTCCTTGCCGTAGGCCTTCGAGTACTTCTCCACGAAGTGCGAGACGAGCGCCGGGATGTCCCCCTTGCGCGCGCGCAGCGGCGGCAGCGTCACCGCCACCACGTTGAGCCGGTAGTAGAGGTCCTCGCGGAACTTCCCCGTCTTCACCTCGGCGGCGAGGTCGCGGTTCGTGGCCGTCACCACCCGCACGTCCACCTTGATGGTCTGGGTGCCGCCGACGCGCTCGAACTCCTTCTGCTGCAGGACGCGCAGGAGCTTGATCTGCAGGGTGGGCGAGATGTCGCCGATCTCGTCGAGGAAGAGCGTGCCGCCGTCGGCCAGCTCGAACCGCCCCTCCTTGCGGCCGATGGCGCCGGTGAACGAGCCCTTCTCGTGCCCGAAGAGCTCGCTCTCGAGCAGCGTCTCGGACAGCGCGGCGCAGTTCACCTTGATGAACGGCTTGTCGTGGCGCGGCGACTCCTCGTGCAGCGCCTGGGCGATGAGCTCCTTCCCCGTGCCGGACTCGCCGAGGATGAGCACGGTGGCCTTGGTGGGCGCGGCGCGCTTCACCACCTCGTAGACCGCCTGCAGCTCGGGCGCGTCGCCCACGATGTTGTGGAAGCGGTACCGCTCGCGGACGCGCTCGCGCAGGTTGGCGGTGTCGCGCTGCAGCCGGAGCTTCTCGAGCGCCTTCTCGAGCACCACCAGCACCGCGTTCACGTCGAGCGGCTTCACCAGGTAGTTCTCGGCCCCGGACCGCATCGCCTCGACGGCGGCCTCCACGCTCGCGAACGCGGTCATCATGACGAACACCGCGTCCGAGCCCGCCTCGCGGGCGCGCTTCAGGAGCGTGAGCCCGTCCATGCGCGGCATGCGCACGTCGGCCAGGATGGCGGCGGGGGCGAAGCCGGCCAGCAGCGCCAGCGCCTCCTCCCCGTCCGCCGCCTCGGCGATCTCGTACCCCTCCTCGGAGAGGATGGTCCTGAGCGCCACCCGGGCGTTCTGCTCGTCGTCGACGACGAGGATGCGCTCCTTGGTCGCGCGCGGGCCGGTCTTGCCGACGGTCATGCCTGCCTTTCAGGCGGCGCAGCTCCGCAAATGATGCGCGCCGCCGCATGTTATGCACGGGTTTTGTGCGCGGGTCCAGCAGGTTTGCCCGCGCGCCGCGTGAAGACGCGCGGCCCTCAGGCAGGTTGCGCCTTGGGCTCGGGCAAGCGGCCGAGCCGATCGTACGGCCGCCAGCGGAACCGCGCCCCGAGCCCCTCGGCGACGGCGCGGCAGGCCGCCTCCGAGAGCTCCGGGAGGGCCACGCAGCTCGCCGCCGTCTCGAGCCGCGCGGCGACGCAGGCGCGGATGAACTCCTGGCAGGCCGCGTACGCGCGCTCGCCGAACCGGTTCGGGCAGATGCGGGCGTAGGTGGCGGCGTCCGGGGCGTTGAGCGAGACGCTCACCGCGTCGAGGCCGGCCGCCACGAGCTCGGGGACGACGTCGCGCCCTTCGCGCAGGCTCGCCAGCCCATCCGTGTCGAGTCGGATGCGCCGCACCCCAGCCGCCCGGAGCCGGCGCGCCAGCTCCAGCACGACCGGCAGGCGCCGCGTCGGCTCGCCCAGCCCCGTGAAGACCACCTCGGAGCGGCCGGACAGCCCGGCGGAGAGCGCCTGGGCCCACACCTCGTCGGCCGTCGGATTGCCGCGCAGCTTCAGGTCGAAGCCGCCCACTACCCAGTCGTCGTCGCGGATCTTGGGGCAGAAGGTGCACGCCAGCGTGCACGCGCTCGTGACGTTCAGGTAGAGCGCGTCGCCGAGGGGGTAGGCGTAGACCGTCGAGGTGCCGGGAGCGTGTTCGTCCACCGCCAGGGTCTAACGCGCCTGCAGGGCGATCTCCACCCTCCCGGGGTGAAGCACCGCCGCGGCGCTCACGCGATCAGCCCAGGTCGCGGTGCCCGCTGCAGGTGACGCAGTAGCGCGCCTCGGGGATGGCGCGGATGCGCTGCAGGCCCATCGGGCCGCCGCACGCCACGCAGCGCCCGTAGCTGCCCTCCTCGATGCGCCGGAGCGCCTCCTCGATGTCCGCCAGCTCGCGCCGCGCCGGCTCGGCGATCGGCTCGACCTGGGATTCCCAGTCGCGCCAGCTCGAGGTGGGGTCGCCCCGCTGGGACTCCATGGGCCCCCGGCACAGCGACTCGCGGCGCTTGAGCAGGAGGTTGCGGGCCTCGGCTTCAATACGGCTCATTTCGGCGTGACCTTCGAAGGCGGCAGGGCCTCTTCCTTTCGCGCCCACCCGCCTTTACACGCCGCATGCCGGGGCCTAATCCCGCGAATTCCCGCAGTTTGTCACGCCAAGGTTGCGCTGCCCCCGGCGGCCGACGCACGGCTTGCGTCCCCGCGCCGCGACTTCACCGCGGCTCGGTCGCCCGCGCCGGAGGGCGCGGCGGGGCCGCAGGGCGGCCGCGCCGGAGCACCGAGGCGAGGGCTCGCAGCGCGTCGACGGTGGTGAAGATCCCGACCACCTCGCCCCGCTGCACCACCACCGCCGCGCCGTACTTGTGGGCCGCCATCTCGCGCGCCACCTCCTCCAGCGGCGCCTCGGGGGGCACGGCGTACGGCTCGGCGTTCATCGCCTCGGAGACCGGCTCGGCGCCCGCGTCGACGCCGCGGAGCGTCTGGATGAGGTAGAGGTCGCGCTGCGAGACGACGCCGACGAGCCGAGCGCCCTCGACCACCGGGAGGTGCCGGATGCCGCGCTCGCGCATGAGCTGGTGCGCGTCGGCGAGCGTCCGGTGGCTCGGGATCACGACCGGGCTCACCGTCATGTACCGCTGCACCGTGTGCTTGGGCATCTCCCCCCCACCGGGTCGGATAGCAAGGGGGAGGCCACCGCCGCGCCGAGGAGGCGCCAGGGGCTACATGCAGAGCGCCTCGCGCGCGACGCGGCCGGGCAGGCGCAGCGTCATGACCAGGCAGTGCGCCTTGCGCACCACCGCCTCCGCCACGCCCCCCAGCGCCAGGCGCGAGACGGGCCCTTGCCCGTGCGTGCCCATGAGCACGAGGTCGAAGCCCCCGTCGCGCGCCACCTCCGGGATGACGTCCGCGGGCACCCCCGCCTCGACGCGCACCTCGTCGAGCCCGGGCCGCTCGATTCCCAGGAACTGCTCCAGCTCGCGCAGGATCTCGACGCGCACCAGCTCCCAGCGCCCGCTCGGGTGATCGATGGGCATGAGGGCGAGCGAGTCGGCCCCTACGAACCCCGAAGGCTCGTGGACGTGGAGCACGCTGACGCCGGCCCCGAACGCCGACCGCAGGGCGAGCGCGTGGCCGAGCGCCGCCCGGGACGAGGGCGAGAAGTCGATCGGGACCAGGATGCGCTTGATCGAGGTCATCGGTTCTTCCTCCCCCGGAGTCGCGGCCCCGCGCCGCGCGCAAAGCGTGCAGGCGGAGGCCCAGGAGACCTGTCCTACCCAAGCGCCATGCCACTCTCAGTGGACGGCCTCGAAAGGGATCGCGGGCGGTCACCCGGGGAGGGTCCGCCGCACCGCGCCGCAGAGCGCCAGGTCCAGCCGCTCGGCGCTGAGCGCGCGCGTGCGCAGGTCGTAGACCCGCACGAACGGCTGGGCGAACGTCTCGCGGCTGCGGACGGGCGAGATGGACCGCGCGTACCGACCGTCGTCCAGCTCCAGCAGTGTCCCGGGCGGGTATCGGCCGAGGACGTTCACCAGGAGCTGCACGAGCGCCGGCTGGTAGAGCCGGCCCGCCGCCCGCGCCATCGCGCCGAGCGCGTCGGCGGGCGAGATGCGCGCGCCGTGCAGGCGGAGCAGCGTCGTGTAGTCCTCGGCGAGGCGCAGGATCTCGCCCAGGATCGAGGGCGCGCCTCCCGGCGCGGCGTGATCGCGGTGGTGATCGAGCACGGCGCGCAGGCGCCGCAGCTTGGCCGCGTTGAAGCCGCGCTGCCGGAGGAGGATGCGCGCCCCCTCCCCCGGATGCCGCGCGAGGCCGTCCGGGCCCTGGGCCACCTCGGCCGGAAGCTGGGCGTAGCCGGTGTCGTGGAGCAGGGCGGCCAGCCCCAGGTCCTGGAGCACCGCCTGGCCGAAGCCGGCGGCGCGGCCGACGAGCAGCGCCAGCAGGGCGACCGTCGCCGCGTGGCTGGCGTGCGGCAGCGCCTCGCCGAGGTGCTCCCACAGCTCGGGCGTCGCCGGGCCGACCGTGATCAGCTCGACCACCGCGCGCCGCAGGGGGAGCGGGTTCACCACCCGCCCGGCGGCGAGCTGGTCGAAGCTCTCCTCGCACAGGCGGAGCGCGCGCCGCAGCGCCTCGGCCGGGTCGATCGCCGCCTGCTCCCCCTCGCTCTGCGCGCGGAAGCGGAAGCGCGGCAGGAGCTCCACCGCGCGCACCCCGCGCATGGCGAGGCCCGCCGCGAGCGCCGTGCGCGGCCCGGACTCGGCCGGCCGCTCCGCGAAGGCGGTCACCAGGGCGCGCACCGCCGGCCCGTCGAGCGGGGCGTGCACCGCGACCCCGCCCACGTTGTGCTTGGCGAGCTCGGCGCCCAGGTCGCGCACGCCGGCCTTGCCCTCGGTGCGCACCCGGAAGTCGTTCAGGTAGACCTGGTCCTCCACCGTGACGAGCTGGAGCGTCCCGAGCAGCTCGTGCAGGCCGGCGACCACGCGCGAGAGTTCCGCCACCGGCGCGTCGAAGGCGCGGTTGTCGGCGGCGTGCACGCGGCTCATCTTGAGCAGCCCGCACAGCACGCTCGCCAGCGCCTCGCCGCCCTCGCGGACCTTCTGCGCGAGCTCCCGGTCCTCGCCGGCGCGCGCCCGGCCGATGGCGCGCGAGAGGCTCGACTGCGCGCGCGCCAGCTCCTCGTCAAGGCGCACCGGCATGCCCGGCCCCCTTCCTCCGCCGCGCCAGCACCGCCAGGCAGTGGCGCCGCAGCTCCGGCTCGCCGCGCTCGGCGAGCCCGGCGAGCAGCGCCTCCGCCTCCGGACCCGGCAGCTCGCCCTCCCCCGCCACCGCCGCCCACTGCAGGGTCCGCTGCTGCGCGGACAGGCCGCGCAGGAAGCGCGCCTTCGGGTCGAGCCAGCCCGCGAAGAGGCGGCCGGCGAAGATCGGCGACACCTGCGCCAGCGCCCGGCCCAGCGCCTCGGCCTCCTCCGGCGGGAGCTCGCGCTTGCCCTCGAGCTGCGCGCGCAGCGGCTCGAGCACCGCCGCGTCGCCGTGGCGGCCGAGCAGCTCGGCGGCGCGCACGCGCACCGGCAACGCCGGGTCGGTGAGCAGGTCGCAGACCGGGCGCAGCGGGAAGGCGCCGGACGCGCGCTCGAGCGCGGCGAGCCCCTCCAGGCGGAGCGCGGCGTCTTGCTGCCCGAGGAGCTGGCGCGCCACCTCGCTCGCCCGCTCCGGCGCGCGCGCCACGATGCCGCGGGCCAGCTCGCGGGCGAGGCGCGGGTCGAAGGCGGAGAGGCGCGCCAGCACCGCGTCCGCCTCGCGCGGCAGGCGCGCCAGCACGATCCGCAGCAGCAGCCGCTGCCGCGGCTCGGACGTGCCGGCGTCCGGCAGGAGCCGGTCGAGCGCCGCCTCGATCCCGAGGAGCGGCAGGAACGGCACCAGCGCGGGCGGGAGCTGGGCGGCGTCCTCCGGCACGGAGGCGAGCACGAGGTCCAGGGTGCGGGCGTCGCCCAGCCCTCGCAGCGTGGCCTCGCGGAGCTCGCCGCCCCCGGTGTCGCCGATGAGGTCGATGAGCCGCCGCAGCGACTCGAGCTCGCCGTCGGCGAGGAGCGCGTCGCGCAGCTCGGCGAAGAAGGCGGAGAGGTCCGGGTTCGGCAGCGGCCAGCCGGCGCGGGACGCCTCGGCGAGCAGGTCGCGCGCGAGCGACAGCGCCAGCTCGGCCACCGCCTCCTGCTCGTCGCTCGCCTGCGCGCGCAGCGCGGCGAGCTCCGCCTCCGGCACCTCGCGGAAGGCGATCGGCGCGGGCTGCGGCAGCCGGGGCAGGGGCGTGTCCCAGCCGGCGGGCGGCTGGGCGCGCGCGGCGCGCTGCGCCTGCTCGTCGAGCTCGGGCTCGGGGTTCTCCTCGGAGGGGGTGAAGCCCTCCACCGCCTCGATCGTGATCCCGCCGAACTCCGCCTTGCGCAGCAGGGTGACGATGTCCTCCTCCTGCTGCCGCACCGCGGTGTAGCGCACCGCCAGGATCTGGAGCAGCTGCAGGAGCTCGTCCCAGCTCACCGAGGGCTGCAGGGTGAGCCGGCGCACGCCGTCGCGGAAGAGGCGGAACGCGAGCGACTTCTCGCGATCGGGCTCGCGGTAGACCACCTCGCCCGCCACCGCCAGCTCGAACGGGCGCACCTCGATCGCCAGCGCGCCGAAGGCGGAGAGCGCGTCGCGTGCGCGGTCCCGGTAGTCGGCGAGCAGCTGCCGCACCACCGCGTTCCCGGCGTCGTAGAGCACGAAGCTCCGGGCGGCGCGCGAGAGCGCGAGCAGCACGCCGGCGGCGGCCTGCGCCACGGGCGACGCGGCCGGGCGCTCGGCGGGGACCGCGGCGGGGGGTGAGCGGACGGGGGCCACGGGTGGGCTTCCTGGGGGCGATCGAACCCTGCCCGCGCGGCGCCGTCAATCGCGTGGCCGCGGGGCGGGGCGAGGTGCGGCGATGTGCGCGCTCAGCGCTCGAGCTCGCGGCCGGCCACGAGGCGCACGCCGGCCCTGGCGAACGCCGCGTCCACCTCGGCGCGGCGCTCGGGGAAGACGGCGCGGGTGAGATCGTCGACGACGCACGCCTCGAAGCCGGCCTCGGCGGCGTCGAGCGCGCTCCAGCGCACGCAGAAGTCGCGCGCCAGCCCGCACACGAAGACGCGCCGCACCCCGCGCGCCTCGAGCCACGCGGCGAGCCCGGTGGTGGGCCGGCGGCCGTCCGGTCCGGCGTTCTCCCGGAAGGCGCTGTAGGAGTCCACCTCGCGGCGGGTGCCCTTGCGGAGCACGAGCGTGAGCGCGCGGTCGGGCAGCCCCTCGTGCAAGGCCGCCCCGCGCGTGCCCTGGACGCAGTGATCCGGCCACAGCTCCTGCGCGCCCTGCGGGCGCGCCAGCGACTCGTACGGGCGATGGCCGGGGTGCGCGGACGCGAACGACACGTGCCCGGGCGGGTGGAAGTCCTGGGTGGCCACCACCGTCGGGAAGGCGGGGGCGAGCCGGGCGATGGGCGCCACCACCTCGTCGCCGCCGGGGACGGCGAGCGCGCCGCCCGGCAGGAAGTCGTGCTGGAGGTCCACCACGAGCAGGGCGTCGCGGGCGGGATCGAGGCGCATCACCCCCTGAACATAGAGGAAACCGTGTTGTCTCGCCGCCGCGCCTGAGCTAGCTTCCGCGGACCATGGACAAGATCTGGGTCAAGGACGTCAAGGAGGGCGAGCGGGTGAAGAGCATCTTCCTCGTCGCCCGCAAGGCCGTCCCGACCGCGAAGAGCGGCAAGGCTTACCTCTCCGTCACGCTGCACGACAAGACCGGCGAGCTCGAGGCGCGCGCGTTCGAGCGCGTCGAGGAGCTGGCCCAGATCTTCGAGGAGAAGGACCTCGTCGAGGTCGAGGGTCAGGTCGGCGCCTTCCAGGGGAAGCCGCAGCTGCGCCTGGAGCAGGTGACGAAGGCCGACCCCGCCCAGCTCGAGGCGGCCGAGTTCGTCTGGGCGCCGCCGCCGGAGCCGAAGAAGCCGGAGCGCACCGGCCCGAGCCCGGAGGAGGACGCGGCGTGGAAGGAGCTCGTCGCGCTCGTCGACGCGGTGAGCGACGAGAACGTGAAGAAGCTCGTCCGCGCCTTCCTGGAGGACGACGACGTGGCCAGCCGGCTGCGCCGCGCGCCGGCCGCGAAGAGCGTGCACCACGCCTACCCGGGCGGCCTGCTCGAGCACACGGTCTCGTGCCTGAAGCTCGCCCACCGGCTGGCCGATCACTACCCGCAGGTCGACCGCGACCTGCTCGTCGCCGGCGCCTTCCTGCACGACCTCGGCAAGATCCGCGAGCTCTCCTTCGAGCGGCAGGTCGAGTACAGCGACGAGGGCCGCCTGGTCGGCCACCTCGTCATGACCGCGCAGTGGATCCACGACAAGGCGCGGCGCGCGGGCGTGCCGCGCGACCTCGAGCACCACCTCGTGCACCTCGTGCTCGCCCACCACGGCCGCCTCGAGTACGGCTCGCCGAAGGTGCCGATGACGCTCGAGGCGCTCCTCACGCACGAGATCGACGAGCTCGACAGCCGCGTGAACTCCTGGCTCAACCTCATGGGCCGCGAGGGCGGCAACCGGCGCTGGACCAGCTCCGACAACGTGTACGAGCAGCACATCTGGCGCGGGACGCTCCCCACGGCGCAGGTCGAGAAGAAGGGGCCCCCGCCGGAGCTCATGACCCCGGTCATCTACGTGCCGCGCGAGGGCGGGCCGCAGCAGCGGCCGGCCGGCGGCGGCCAGGGCGCGCAGAAACGCAAGCGCCAGGAGCGCCGGCCCGAGCCGCGCCCCGAGCGCGCCGCCGCGGCGGCCGCGCCGGGCGAGGCGGCCGCGGGCGCGGAGGCGCCGAAGGAGGGCGCTCCGGCGGAGCGCCGGGAGCGCCCCGAGCGCCCGCCGCGGCCCGAGCGCGCGCACGGCGCGCCCGGCGGCCACGGCGGCCCGGGCGGTGGCGGCGGCTTCCGCGGCGGCCCGGGCGGCCCCGGCGGCGCGGGAGGCCCCGGCGACCGCAAGCGCGGGTACACCGGGCCGCGGCTGCCGGGCGACAAGGGCCCGCAGGCGCGCCCGAAGGCGTCCCCGTCGCTCACGCACAACCCCTTCGCCGCGCTGGCGCAGAAGATCGAGGGCGCCGGCGAGGCGCACCCGGAGCCCCAGGCGTCCGCGCCCGCCGAGGCGCAGCCGCCGGCCACCGAGCCGCCGCCGCCCTCCGACGCCCCCGCCACGGCGACCCCGGGCGTCGCCGAGACCCCGGCGCCGGGCGACGTGCCGGCCGGGGAGAACCACTAGGCCACTCCCCCACCCGGGGAGAGGGCCAGGGAGAGGAGCCGCACTGCGGGCTCCTCCCCGCCGCGCCCACGCGTGTACAATCGCTCCCCCGTGGTCCCCTTCGGCCGAACCGCCGCCATCTTCGACGTCGACGACTCGCTCCTCGACGGCAACGCCGGCACGATCTTCACCTGGTACCTCTACAGCGAGAAGATCATGCGGCCCGACATGCGGGCGCGGATCCCGCGCATCATCTACGAGTACGCGCGCCGGCGGCTCTCCGAGCAGGACATGGTCGAGGTGGGCTCGCGCTGCCAGCAGGGGCTCCGCGCCGACGAGATCAAGGCGCACGCGCACGCCTGCTTCCAGCGCCACCTGCGCAAGCGCATCACCACCGGCGCCGTGCGCCAGATCCGCAAGCACCTCCTCTCCGGGCACCTGGTGGTGGTCGCCTCCGGCTCGCCGCAGTACATCATCGACGAGGTGGGCCGGCACCTGCGCGCCCACGTGGCCATCGGCACGCGCACCCGGGTGGTGGACGGTCGCGCCACCGACCAGATCGTCCCGCCGGTCGTCTTCCGCGACGGCAAGCGCTCGGTGGTCGAGCGTGTGGCGGAGAGCTACGACATCGACCTGGCGAAGAGCTTCGTCTACTCCGACTCGGTCGCCGACACGCCGCTCTTCGAGGCGGTCGGGAACCCGGTGGTGGTGAACCCCAAGCCGCCCTTCCGCGCCGCCGCCGAGCACCGCGGGTGGGAGGTGGTCGAGTGGCACGAGCGCACGAAGGGCCAGCTCCCGCCCGACACCGCCGACGAGTGGGGGAGCTGGGACGGCTAGGCCGCCCTACCCCAGCCTGAACAGCCGCCGCGCGTTGGCGCTCGTCACGTCCCCGACCTCGTCGACCGTGGTGCCCCACAGCTCGGCCACCTGGGCCGCCGTGTGCGCCACGTGCGCCGGCTCGTTCCGCTTGCCGCGGAACGGCACCGGGGCGAGGAACGGGCAGTCGGTCTCGACGAGCAGCCGGTCGCGCGGGACGCGGCGCACCGCCTCGCGCAGGTCGCCGGCGGCCTTGAACGTCACCACCCCCGCCACCGACAGGTAGAGGCCGAGGTCGAGGTAGGTCCGGGCGCGCGCCCAGTCGCCGGTGAAGCAGTGGATGACGCCGCCCGCCGGCGGCACGCCCTCCTCGGCCAGCACGCGCGCGCACGCCTCGTCCGCCTCGCGCACGTGCACCACCACCGGCTTGCCCGCCGCGCGGGCGGCCTGGATCGAGCGGCGGAACGAGGCCTCCTGCACCTCGCGCGGCGACAGGTCGTAGTGGAAGTCGAGGCCGGTCTCCCCCACCCCCACCACCCGCGGGTCCCTGGCCGCCGCCTCCATCGCGCGCCAGTCCTCCTCGGGCACCTTGGCGCACTCGTGGGGGTGGATGCCGACCGTCGCGGCGAAGGTGGCCGGCTGCGCCGCCGCGAGCGCCAGCGCGTTGCCGAAGTCGCCGGGGGCGCGCCACAGCCCGATGAGCACCACCCGCTCCACCCCCGCGGCGCGGGCGCGGGCGATCACCGCGTCGAGGTCGGCGCGGTAATCCTCGAAGTCCAGGTGGGCGTGGCTGTCGATGAGGTGCGGCATGCCGGCGCTCACTTCACGCGGGTGCCCGCCGGGATCCCCTTGCCGACGGTGACCACCTGCAGGTCGGGCGGCTCGCCGGCGGCGAGCAGCATGCCCTGCGAGGTGATGCCGCGCAGCGGGCGCGGCGCCAGGTTCGCCACCACGACGATGCGGCGGCCGACGAGCGCGCTCGGATCGGGGTAGGCCTGGGCGATGCCCGCCACGATGGTGCGCGGCGCCGGCTCCCCCACGTCGACGGTGAGCTTGAGCAGCTTGTCCGCCTTCGGCACCGCCTCGGCCGCCTGCACCTCGCCCACCCGCAGCTCGACCTTGGCGAAGTCGTCGTACTGGATCACGCCGAACGCCGGCGCCCCGGCCGCGCCGGCGGAGGCCGCGGGCTTCACGGTCGCCTTGCTGGCGGTCTCGGCCGGGCTCTGCGCCTTCGCGACCTTCGGGGCGGGCGCGTCCGGCAGGGAGACGATGAGCTTCGCCACCTGCTTCGCATCCACCGGCTGGATCTGCGGCGGCTTGGCGGTGAAGCGGGCCGGCTGGCCGTCGAAGGGCGTGAAGCCCTCGGGCCAGGCCAGGCTCACGCCGCCGAGCGCCTCGGCCAGCCCGGCCGCGAAGCGCGGCAGGACCGGCGCCAGCATCACCGCCAGCCCGTGGAGCGCCTTGGTGAGGTCGTACAGCAGCGCCCGCGCCCCCTCCGCCTCGAGCCGCTCCCACGGCTTCTGGTCCTGGAGCGCCTTGTTGCCGAGGTCGGCCAGGTCGTTGGCGGCGCGCAGCGCCGCCCGGTACTCGAGCTCGCGGAAGGCGGGCCGCGCCTGCGCCAGCGCGCGGGCGGTGGCCGCGGCGAGCTCGCCGCCCGCCGGGGCCGCCGGGCGCGCCAGCTCCCCGCCCGCCTTCGCGACGAGCGCGTGGACGCGCGAGGCGAGGTTCGCGATGCGCTTCACCAGGTCGGCGTTGACGCGGTTCCTGAACTCCTCCAGCGCCAGATCGAGGTCGTAGATGCCGGGCGAGAGGTTCGAGGCGTAGTAGTAGCGGAGCAGCTCCGGGTCGAGCCCGGACTCGAGGTAGGTGCTGGCGGTGACGAACGTCCCGCGCGACTTCGACATCTTCTCGCCGTTCACGGTGAGGTGGCCGTGGACGGGCATCCGGTCCGGGCGCTTCAGGCCGGTCGCCCACAGCATGGCGGGCCAGAAGACGGCGTGGAAGCGCAGGATGTCCTTGCCGATGAAGTGCTCCAGCCGCGTCGGCGCGCCCTCGGCCAGGTAGCGCCGCTCGAACTCGGCCGGGGCGAGCCGCTCGTGGGTCGGTGCTTCCGCCGCGAAGTAGTGCTCCGCCGAGGACAGGTAGCCGATCGGCGCGTCCACCCAGACGTAGAGGTACTTGCCCTTGAACTCCGGGTCCTTCACCGGGAACCCGAAGTACGGCTCGTCGCGCGTGATGCACCAGTCCTGCAGGTCGGCGAGCCAGCCCTTCACCTGCTCGCGCACCGCCGGCTCGAGGTGCCCCTCGGCGTTGACCCAGCCCTCGATGATCCCCTTCACCTCGGGCCGCTTGAGGTCCACGTAGGCGTGGTCGCTGGCGCGCACGACCGGCGGCGTCCGGCAGATGGCGCAGTACGGCTGCTTCAGCTCCCGCGGGTCGTAGGTGGTCCCGCAGTGCTCGCAGACGTCGCCGTACTGGTCGGGGGTGCCGCACTTCGGGCAGGTGCCCTTCACGAAGCGGTCGGGCAGGAAGCGCCGGTCGGTCTCGCAGTAGAGCTGCTCGACCGACTTCTTGTAGATGAGGCCTTTCGCCTTGAGCGCGTCGTAGACGCGGTACGCCCACTTGGCGTTCTCGGGCGAGTCGGTGGTGTAGAAGGTCGAGAACTCGACCCCGAAGGCCCGGTAGCCCTCGTGGTGCTCCTTCCGGTACTTCTCCACGAAGTCCCGGGGCGCGACGCCCGCCTTGGCGGCGTTCACCTCGATGGGCGTGCCGTGCGCGTCGGCGGCGCAGACGTAGGTGACGTCGTCCCCGCAGGCGCGCCGGAACCGGACGTAGATGTCCGTCTGGATGTACTCGACGAGGTGCCCGAGGTGCGGGCTGCCGTTGGCGTAGGGCAGCGCGCTCGTCACCAGGATTCGTTCGCTCACGTCCTCATCCTCTCGTATCGGCGGCCATCAGCCGCCACAGCGCGCGCTCGAGCAGCGGCCGCTCGTCGGCGCCCGACTTCATGGCCAGGTCGGCGTCCGCGAGATCGCGGAGCCCGCGCAGCAGCGCGGCGCGCGAGTACCGCTGCGCCGCCTGGTACTTCATCCAGAACCCGTACGGCTTCTTCGACCCGAGCTCCTCCTCGGGGATGTGCGGCAGCACCTGCGCCTGCCAGGCGTCGTAGCTCGCGATCCGGCGCTCCCCGGCCGCCCGGCGCCCGCGCTCGCGCTCCACCACCAGCCGGCGGACGGCCGAGGCGAGCATGCCGAGCAGCATGATGGGGTGCGCGCCGTCGGCCAGGCTCCGGTCGAGCACCGCCAGCGCGAGGGGCAGGTCCTTCGCCTCGACGGCGTTGCCGAGGGCGAAGAACGGATCCTCGGCGACGCGGGTGACGAGCGCGTCCACGTCGGCGGCGCCGATGGTCTTCCGGTCGCCGGCGTGGGCGACGAGCTTCGCCACCTCGCTCGCCAGCGTGCGGGCGTCGGCGCCGACGAGGGCCGCCAGCCGCTCCTCGGCGGCGCGGTCGATGGTCTTTCCCGTGCCCGCCAGCAGCCCCTCCAGCACCGGGCGCAGCACCGGCCGCTGCGCGTCCCAGGTGCCCTCGGTCCCGATGGCGAGCGCGACCCGCCGCCCGGCGGCGGCGAGCCTCTTCACCAGCGGCAGGCGACCGTCCACCTTCCCCGAGGCCACCACCAGCACGTGCCCGGGGGGGAGGCCCGCCGCCAGCGCCGCGTCGAGCGCCGAGGCGTCGTCGCGCGGCGACCTCATCTCCTTCTCCACCGCCCAGGCCGCCGCCTCGCGCACGAACTCGAGGTCGGCCCCCTCGACGCCCAGCTCCTTCTTCCACTCCGCCGCGGTGGGCGCGCCGTCCCCGGCGAGCGCCTCCGCCTTCCAGCCGGCCTTGGCCGCCAGCGCGAGGAGCTTGCGCGCGCCCTCGCGCTGCCGCCCCTTCTTCCACGCCTCGCGCGCGTTCGCGAAGGGGCCGCCGCCGTCCTCCTTGGAGGTGAGGAAGGCGGGCTCGAGCACCAGCACCACCTTGCGCGCCTCCGGGCCGGAGAACAGCCCGCGGGTCGCGAGCTCGGCGGCCACCTCGGCCGGCGAGGCCGCGGCGTCGAGCTCCACCACGTTGAGGTCGCGCTGCGCCTCGGGCACCAGCGCCTGCGCGAGCTCGCGCGCGGCCCGGCCGGCCAGGTACGCGTCGCCCTCGAAGAGGTAGACGGGCGCGGGGCGGCCGGCGCGCGCCTCGTCGAGGCACAGCTCCAGCGTGGCCCCCTCGGCCTTGCGCGCCGGGCGCCCCTTACCGAAGCTCGCCATGGAACCAGTCGATGAGCATGCGCTCCAGCGCCAGCGCCGGGGACGCGTTCTGGAGGAGCGCCGCCGCCGCCTCGCGCGCCGCCTCGCCGCGGCGGAGCACGTCCGCCGGCGCGAGCGCCCCGGCGGCGGCGGCCGTCCGCTCGGCCAGCTCCGCCAGCGCGAGCGGCGCCGCGGCGCCCGCCGCCTGGAAGGCCAGCACGTCCCGGAGCCAGAGCTGCAGGAGCTCGCAGGTCTCGCGCGCCGCCTCGCGATCCTCGGCCTGCGCGGCGGCGAAGGTGATCCAGGTGGAGGCGTCGCCCGGGTCGAGCGCCGCGGCGGCCGCCACCGCCTCCTCGCGGGCGCGGAGCGCGTCCGGGTCGAGCGCGAGCGCGCGCCCCAGGGAGCCGCCGGACAGCGCCGCCAGCAGGCGCGCGTCCTCGGGCGCGCGACCGGCCGCGGCGAGCCGCTCGGCCAGGAGCGCCTCCGGCAGCGGCGCGAAGGCGAGCCGGGCGCAGCGCGAGCGGATCGTGGGGAGCAGCGCGTCCGGGCTCGAGGCGACGAGCACGAGGGTGGTGTCGGCGGGCGGCTCCTCCAGCGTCTTGAGGAGCGCGTTCTGCGCCTGCGGGTTGAGCGCGTCGGCGGGGTCGATGACCACGAACCGGCGGCGCCCCTCGAAGCGGCGCAGCGACAGGCGGTGGTCGACGAGGTCGCGGACCTGGTCCACCACGATGTCCTTCGACGGCGTCCGCCCGCCCTTCGGCTCCCAGCGGCCGGCCTTCGCCATGACCCGCTCCTCCGCCAGCGCGAGGACGTCGGGGTGGGTGCCGCGGGCGATCTTGCGGCAGGGGCCGCACGCGCCGCAGGGGTCGGTCCGGAAGCCGGCGGCGCTCCCCGATGCCGCCCCGCCCTCGCAGTTGGCCGCCTGCGCGAGCAGCCGCGCCGCGGTGCCCTTCCCCACCCCCTCCGGACCGGCGAAGAGGTAGGCGTGGTGGAGGGCTCCCCGCGAGAGCGCCGCGCGCAGCGCGCCGAGGGCGCGATCCTGGCCGATGAGCTCCGAGAACGGCATGGGGCGGGCGGACCATAACATAAGGCCGGGCGGGCGCTTCCGCCGCTTTGCGCGGGCCGCCGGCGGTAGGATGCTCGTCCCATGGACCTCGAGGACTTCCTCGCCCGCTACGCCACCGGCGCCTTCGGCTTCGTGCTCCTCGCCGCAATGATGACGGCGCGGTCGCTCACGCGCGACGAGGCCTACCGGCGCGACCTCTCCGGCGCCGTGAAGTACCTCCTCTTCTTCCTCGCCACCGCCTTCCTGCGCGCGCTGACGCCCAACCGCGCCTCCTGGCACAAGCTCGACAAGGGGCTCTTCGTGGCGGGGCTGGTGCTCTTCTCCTTCGGCGCCATCCGCGGGAGCGCCGCCACCTGGAGCCTGCTCCACCGCCGCCGCACCGGGGTCGAGACGCCGAAGATCCTGCGCGACCTGGTGGACGGGGTGCTGTTCGTCCTGGCGCTGCTCGTCATCCTGCAGGCGACGCTCGAGATCGACGTCAGCGCGGTGCTGGCGAGCTCCGCCGTCATCTCCCTCGTGCTGGGCCTCGCGCTGCAGGAGACGCTCGGCAACCTCTTCGCCGGGCTCTCGCTGCAGGCGGAGCGGCCGTTCGGCGAGGGCGACTGGGTCCGCATCGGCGCCCACCAGGGGAAGGTGGTCGAGATCGGCTGGCGGGCGACCCGGATCCTCACCGGCGCCGGCGAGGGGCTCACCATCCCCAACAACGCGGTGGCCAAGGAGGCGGTCTACAACCTCTCCCGCCGCGGCTCGGTCATGCGCCGGGTGGCGCTCTCGCTCGCCTACGACGTGCCGCCGAACGCCTTCAAGGACGCGGCGCTGACGGTGGTGCGCTCGAACCCCCGGGTGGTGGCGGAGCCGCCGCCGGTGGTGCGCACCGCGGAGCTGGCCCCGGCCGCCATCCAGTACGAGGTGCTGTTCTGGGTGGGGCGGTGGGAGCAGGGCGGCGAGGTCGAGGACGAGGTCCGCTCCCAGCTCTGGTACCGCCTGCACCGCGCCGGGATCGCGCTCTCGCCGGTCGGGAACGAGGTGCGCCTCGCCCGCGGCGCGCGGCCGGCGGCGGGGGCCGAGGAGGTGGACGTGGAGGCCCTGCTCGCGCACGTGGACTTCCTCGCCCCGGTGGAGCCGGCGCTCCGGCGCGAGCTGGCGGCCCGGGCGCGCGTGGCCCGCTTCGGCCGCGGCGAGGTCATCCTGCGCCAGGGCGACACCGCCCCCGCCCCGTTCTACGTGGTGGCCGACGGCGAGGTGGTGGTGCGGGTGCGCGCGCCGGACGGCCGCGAGCAGGAGGTGGCGCGGCTCGGGCCGGGCGACTTCTTCGGGGAGATGGCCGCCCTCACCGGCGATCCCCGCTCGGCGACCGTCGCCGCGACGCAGGACAGCGCGCTCGTCGCCGTCGACCGCGAGGCGTTCGGCGAGCTGTTCGGCCGCGCGCCCGAGGTGGCCCGCAAGCTGACCGACGTGCTGGCGCGCCGGCGCGCGGGGCTCACCCGCACCGTCGAGCAGGCCGCCACCGGCGCGGTGCGCCCGCCCGAGGAGCCGCATCAGCTCCTCGACCGGCTGCGGGAGATCTTCAAGAGCCTCGGGTAGGCGCGCTCAGCGCCGCTCGCGCGGCTCGCGCCCTCCGTCGCCCGCGAAGGCCACCGCGCCGAGCAGCGCCCCCATCGACCCGGCGACCGCCGGGTTGCAGGCGATCGATCAGGTCGAGCCGAGCGCCTGCGAGGCGAAGCTGTAGGTCAGCCCGAGCAGCGCCCCGGCGCCGAGGCCGGCGAGGAGGCGCTTCCAGGGTGAGCGGCGAGGGCGATCGTCCAAGGTGGACCTCCTCCCGGTACGAGCCGCGCGGGCGCCTCAGGGGTTCGCGCCCGCCTCCTCCGCGACGGGGCCGATCGCCCCCGAGCTGACGAGCCAGTGGTGGATGACCGAGAGCAGCCGCTCGGGGTCCACCGGCTTCGCGACGTAGTCCGAGGCGCCGGCGGCGATGGCGCTCTCGCGGTCGCCCTTCATCGCCTTGGCGGTGAGCGAGACGATCGGCAGCTGGGCGTAGCGCGGCATGCCGCGGATGAGCTTCATGGCCGTCAGCCCGTCCATCTCCGGCATCATCGTGTCCATGAGCACCAGGTCCACGTCGGGGTGGCGCTCCAGCATGCTGAGGGCCTCGCGCCCGTTCTGCGCGTGGACCACCTCCAGCCGCGCCCGCTCCAGGACGGTGTTGATGGCGAAGAGGTTCCGCATGTCGTCGTCCGCGAGCAGGATCTTCTTCCCCGCCAGGTCGACGCCCACCGGCAACGGCGGGAGCTCCGCCTCCTCCTCGACCGCGGCTGCGCGGACCTCCCGCGCCGGCTCGGCGCCCGCGTAGCGCTCCGGGAGCAGCACCGTGAAGAGGCTCCCCTGCCCGGCCGCGCTCTCCACCTCGATGGTGCCCCCCAGCAGCCGGGCGATCTCGCGGCTGATGGTGAGCCCGAGCCCGGTGCCCCCGTACTTGCGGCTGGTGGTGCCGTCCGCCTGCTGGAACGCCTCGAAGATGATCCGCTGCTTCTCCTTCGGGATGCCGATGCCGGTGTCGCGGACCGAGAAGGCGAGGAGCCCGCGGGCGGCCCCGGGCCGCAGCCGCTGAGCGGAGTCGATGGTGAGCGACACCGCGCCGCGCTCGGTGAACTTGAAGGCGTTCGACAGCAGGTTCTTCAGGATCTGCTGCAGCCGGGCCACGTCGGTGTACACGCTGGCCGGGAGCCCGGCGCCCATGGAGATCGTGAAGTCGAGCCCCTTCTGCTCCGCCACGTGCCGGAAGGTCTGCTCCAGGTAGTCGCGCACCTCGGAGAGGTGCGCCTCCCGCGGCTCGATCGGCATCTTGCCGGCCTCGACCTTGGACAGGTCGAGGATCTCGTTGATGAGGTTCAGGAGGTCGTTGCCCGACGCGTAGACCGTCGCCGCGCACTTCACCTGCTCCGGCGTCAGGTTCCGGTCGCGGTTGTCCGCCAGCACCTTGGAGAGCATGAGCAGGCTGTTGAGCGGCGTCCGGAGCTCGTGCGACATGTTGGCCAGGAACTCGGACTTGTACTTGGAGATGAGCTGGAGCTGCTCGGCCTTCTCCTCCAGGCTGCGGCTGGCGAGCTCCACCTCCGAGTTCTTCTGCTCGAGCAGCCGCGCCTTCTCGTTCAGCTCGGTCGCCTGCGCCTCCAGCTCGGCGTTGGAGCGCTTCAGCTCGGCGAGGAGCTCCTCCGTCCGCATGCTGGACGAGATCATGTTGAGGATGACGCCCACGTTGTCCATGAGCTGGTCGAGGAAGGCCAGGTGGTTCGGGCTGAACTCCGCGAAGGAGGCGAGCTCGATGACCGCCTTGGTCTCGCCCTCGAACAGCGCCGGCAGCACCACCACCGCCCGGGGCCGGGCCGAGCCCATCCCGCTCGTCACGTAGATGAAGTCCTCCGGCACGTCCCGCACCACGATGCGCTTCTTCTCGTAGGCGCACTGGCCGATGAGGCTCTCCTTCAGCCGGTAGCGGGTGGAGAGCGTCTTCCGCCCGCCGAAGCCGTAGCTCGCCACCAGGTTGAGCTGCGGCTCGCCCCCCTCGTCCCCCGGCTCCAGCATGAAGAAGGCGCCGTGCTGCGCGTTCACGAGCGGCGTCAGCTCCGACATGATGGCCTGGGCGACGGCCACGATGTTGCGCTGGCCCTGCATCATGCTCGAGAAGTCGGCCAGGTTCGTCTTGAGCCAGTCCTGCTCGGTGTTCTTCTCCGAGGTCTCCTTGAGGGTGGAGATCATCTGGTTGACGTTGTCCTTCAGCGCCGCGACCTCGCCCTCCGCCGCCACGGTGATGGAGCGGGTGAGGTCGCCCTTGGTCACGGCGGTGGAGACCTCGGCGATGGCGCGCACCTGGGACGAGAGGTTGCCGGCGAGCTGGTTCACGTTGTCGGTCAGGTCGCGCCAGGTGCCGGCGGCGCCGGGCACCTTGGCCTGGCCGCCCAGCTTGCCCTCGATGCCCACCTCGCGCGCGACGGTCGTCACCTCGTCGGCGAAGATGCGCAGCGTGTCGGTCATGGAGTTGATGGTCTCCGCCAGGGCGGCCACCTCGCCCTTCGCCTCCAGCACGAAGTTCTGGGACAGGTCGCCGTTGGCGACCGCGGTCACGACCTTCACGATGCCGCGCACCTGCTTGGTCAGGTTCGAGGCCATGAAGTTCACGTTCTCGGTCAGGTCCTTCCAGACGCCCGAGACGCCCGGCACGCGCGCCTGCGCGCCCAGCTTGCCCTCCACGCCCACCTCGCGCGCGACCGTCGACACCTGATCGGCGAAGGTCCGCAGGGTGTCGGTCATGCTGTTGATGGTCTCCGCCAGGGCGGCCACCTCGCCCTTCGCCTCCAGCACGAACTTCTGCGTCAGGTCGCCGTTCGCGATGGCGGTCACGACCTTGATGATGCTGCGGACCTGCAGCGTCAGGTTCGAGGCCATGAAGTTCACGTTGTCGGTCAGGTCCTTCCAGACGCCCGAGACGCCCCGCACGTCGGCCTGCCCGCCCAGGTTGCCGTCGGTGCCGACCTCCTTCGCGACGCGCGTCACCTCGGCGGCGAACGAGTTCAGCTGGTCCACCATGACGTTCATGGTGTTCTTGAGCTCCAGGATCTCGCCCTTGGCGTCGACCGTGATCTTCTGCGACAGGTCGCCCTTCGCGACCGCGGTGGTGACCTTGGCGATGTTCCGCACCTGGTTGGTGAGGTTCGCGGCGAGGACGTTCACGTTGTCGGTGAGGTCCTTCCAGGTCCCGGAGACGCCCTTCACGTCGGCCTGCCCGCCCAGCCGCCCCTCGGTGCCGACCTCCTTCGCGACGCGCGTCACCTCGGCGGCGAACGAGTTGAGCTGGTCCACCATGACGTTGATGGTGTTCTTGAGCTCCAGGATCTCGCCCTTCGCCTCGACGGTGATGGTCTGCGACAGGTCGCCCTTGGCGACCGCGGTGGTGACCTTCGCGATGTTGCGCACCTGGGTGGTCAGGTTCGCCGCCAGCACGTTCACGTTGTCGGTGAGGTCCTTCCAGGTGCCGGAGACGCCCTTCACGTCCGCCTGCCCGCCCAGCCGGCCCTCGGTGCCGACCTCCTTCGCGACGCGCGTCACCTCCGCCGCGAAGGAGCGGAGCTGGTCCACCATGACGTTGATGGTGTCCTTCAGCTCGTAGATCTCGCCCCGCGCCTCGACCGTGATCTTCTGCGACAGATCGCCGTTCGCGACGGCGGTGGTCACGAGCGCGATGTTGCGCACCTGGTTCGTCAGGTTGGCGGCGAGGCCGTTCACGTTGTCGGTGAGGTCCTTCCAGGTCCCCGACACGCCGCGGACGTTGGCCTGCCCGCCCAGCTTGCCCTCCGTGCCGACCTCGCGCGCCACGCGGGTCACCTCCGCCGCGAACGAGTTGAGCTGGTCCACCATCTTGTTGATGACGTCCTTGATCTGGAGGATCTCCCCCTTCACGTCGACGGTGATCTTCCGGGTCAGGTCGCCGTCGGCGATGGCGGTCGCGACCTTCGACACGTCGCGGAGCTGCACCGTCAGGTTGGCCGCGAGCCCGTTCACGTTGTCGGTGAGGTCCTTCCAGGTCCCCGACACGCCGCGCACGTTGGCCTGACCGCCCAGCTTGCCCTCGGTGCCGACCTCCTTCGCGACGCGCGTCACCTCCGCCGCGAACGAGTTCAGCTGATCGACCATCTTGTTGATGACGTCCTTGATCTGGAGGATCTCCCCCTTCACGTCGACGGTGATCTTCTGCGTCAGGTCGCCGTTGGCGATGGCGGTCGCGACCTTGGACACGTCGCGCAGCTGCACCGTCAGGTTCGCCGCCAGGCCGTTCACGTTGTCGGTGAGGTCCTTCCAGGTCCCCGACACGCCGCGGACGTTGGCCTGCCCGCCCAGCTTGCCCTCCGTGCCGACCTCCTTCGCGACGCGCGTCACCTCCGCCGCGAAGGAGTTGAGCTGGTCCACCATCTTGTTGATGACGTCCTTGATCTGGAGGATCTCCCCCTTCACGTCGACGGTGATCTTCTGCGTCAGGTCGCCGTGCGCGATGGCGATGGCGACCTTCGACACGTCGCGCAGCTGGACGGTCAGGTTCGAGGCCATGGTGTTGACGTTGTCGGTGAGGTCCTTCCAGGTGCCCGACACGCCCTTCACGTCGGCCTGCCCGCCCAGCCGGCCCTCGGTGCCGACCTCCTTCGCGACGCGCGTCACCTCCGCCGCGAAGGAGCGCAGCGTGTCCACCATGGTGTTGATGGTGTTCTTGAGCTCGTAGATCTCCCCCTTCGCCTCGACCGTGATCTTGTGGGAGAGGTCGCCGGTGGCGACGGCGGTCGTCACCTTGGCGATGTTGCGGACCTGGTTGGTGAGGTTCGCGGCGAGCCCGTTCACGTTGTCGGTGAGGTCCTTCCAGGTGCCCGACACGCCCTTCACGTCGGCCTGCCCGCCCAGCCGGCCCTCGGTGCCGACCTCCTTCGCGACGCGCGTCACCTCCGCCGCGAAGGACGACAGCTGATCGACCATCACGTTGATGGTGTTCTTGAGCTCGAGGATCTCGCCCTTGGCGTCGACGGTGATCTTCTGCGAGAGGTCGCCCTTCGCGACGGCCGTGGTGACCTTCGCGATGTTGCGCACCTGCGCCGTCAGGTTCGCGGCCAGCCCGTTCACGTTGTCGGTGAGGTCGCGCCAGGTACCGGAGACCCCCTTCACGTCCGCCTGCCCGCCCAGCTTGCCCTCGGTGCCGACCTCGCGCGCCACGCGCGTCACCTCGGCCGCGAACGAGTTCAGCTGATCGACCATCGCGTTGACGGTGGTCCCGATGCGGAGGAACTCCCCGCGCACCGGCCGCCCCTCGATGTCGAGCGACATCTTCTGCGACAGGTCGCCCTTGGCCACCGCGGTGATGACGCGCGCCACCTCGTTCGTCGGCGCGACCAGGTCGCCGATGAGCTGGTTCACGGCGTGCATGCCGCTCGCCCAGGCGCCCTTGGCCGGACCTACCGAGGCGCGCTCCGTCATGCGCCCCTCCTGACCGACCACCTTTCCCACGCGGGTCAGCTCGCCGGCGGTGTGCTCGTTGAGGCTCAGGATGTCGTTGAGCAGCTCGCCGGCGCGCGAGAGGATGCCGTCCTTCTGGTAGGTGAGCCGCACCGTGAAGTCGCCCTGCTTCACCGCCTTGAGCACGTCGATGAGCCGCTCCAGCTCCTCCTGGCTGGCCCTCGACAGGAGCTCCCACTCGGTGGCGGGCGGCTTCGACTCGACGCGGGGGCGCGACTTGGCGCGCGGGCGCCGCCCACCTGCGTTGGAGCGCTCGGTCTTCATGCGTCCTCGGGAGCGGACCCGTCGGGGCGGGACCGCGGCGAAAATGAAGGAGCTATTGTCCCAGAGGGCCGCGAACTTCCTAGCCCTAAGAGGGGCCACTGCTCATTCGAGGCAACACCGCGGGGAGGCGCGTCGCGTTGCGTCCTCACCCCGGGGTCTCTAGAACGGGGCGGTCCCATGAGCGAGGCGATCCAGATCCTGCTGGTCGACGACCGGCCTTCCAACCTGCTCGCGCTGGAGGCGGCGCTCGCCTCGCCCGAGTACGAGCTGGTGAAGGCGGAGTCGGGCGCCGAGGCCCTGCGCTTCCTCCTGAAGCACGACTGCGCGCTCATCCTGATGGACGTCCAGATGCCGGGGATGGACGGCTACGAGACGGCGCGGCTCGTCCGCCAGAACGAGCGGACGCGCAACATCCCCATCGTCTTCGTCACCGCCTTCGCCGAGGACGAGGCGCGCGTGCTCGCCGGGTACGAGAGCGGCGGCGTCGACTACCTCCGCAAGCCGCTCCAGCCGGAGGTGCTGCGGTCGAAGGTGGCGGCCTTCGTGGCGCTGCACCGGGCGCGGCTCGAGATCCAGCGGCAGGCGGAGCTCCTGCGCGCCCACGAGCGGCGCGAGCACGCCCACACCTTGGCCCAGCTGGAGGTGCGCGCGCTGCGCCGCCAGCAGGTGGCCCAGCGCCGGTACCAGACGCTCGTGGAGGGCCTCTCGCACGCCATCGCCTGGACGCTCGACCCCCTCACGCTCGGGTGCACCTTCGTGAGCCCCAGCGCGGGGCCGCTGCTCGGCTTCCCGCTCGAGCGCTGGACGGCCGAGCCGGCGTCCTGGCTGGAGCGCCTGCCGCCGGCGGACCGCCCGCGCTTCGCCGCCGCCGCCGCCGCGCTCTCCCCGGGCGGCGCGCCCGCCACCCTCGAGCACCGCCTCTTCCGGGCCGACCGGAGCACGGCCTTCTTCGAGACCACCCTGCGCCTGCTCCCCGGCGACGAGCCGAGCCGGGTCGAGCTCCACGCGCTCTCGGTCGACGTCACCGCGTCCGTCCACGCGCGCTCGGAGGCGGCCTTCCTGGCGCGCGCCTCGGACGAGCTCTCGCGCAGCCTCGAGGTGCACGAGCTCGCGCAGGCGGGCGCCGCCATGGCCGCCGGCTCGCTCGCCGAGTGGGCGTGCGTCGAGGTGGAGGGCTTCGCGGCGGTGGTGGCCCACGCCAGCCCGGAGCTGCAGGCGCCGGCCGAGCGCGCCGCGGAGCGCCTCGGCCGGTCCGAGCGGCGCGGCGTCGCGGCGCCGGCGCTGCTCGAGGGGCCGCTCCCGCTCGCCCCGGCCGGCGCGGACGCGGCCGAGCTCCCCGAGGCGCTGCGGGCCGCGAGCGCCTTCGTCCTCCCGCTGGTGGCGCGCGGCCAGCGCCTCGGGACCCTCTCCCTCTTCGCCGCCGCGGGTCGGTTCGGCGCGCACGACCGCGGCCTGGCGGAGGAGTTCGCCCGCAGGCTCACCCAGGGCATCGAGAACGCGCTGCTCCACGCCAAGACCGCGGCCGCGGTCCGCGCCCGGGAGGAGTTCCTCTCCATCGCCTCGCACGAGCTGCGCACGCCGCTCTCGGCGCTCCACCTGCAGGTCGAGCTGCTCCGGAAGCAGAGCGCGCGCCCGGGGGCCGCGGTGGACCCGGAGACGCAGCGCCGGCTGGGCGTGGTGGCGCGCCAGGTCGATCGCCTGACGGCCCTCGTGAACACGCTGCTCGACCTGGCCCGCATCCGGAGCGAGCGGCTCTCGCTGGAGCTGGCGCCCTGCGACCTGGCCGAGGTGGTGCGCGAGACGGCGGCGCGCTTCGAGGCGGAGCTCGGGGCGAGCCGGCGCGCGCTGGCGGTCGAGGTCGCGGACGGGCTGGTGGGCCGATGGGACCGGACGCGCCTGGAGCAGCTCGTCACCAACCTGGTCGCGAACGCGGTGAAGCACGGCGGGAGCGGCGCGATCACCGTCCGGGCGGAGCGCTCGGTCGCGGGCGCCGCGCTCACCGTCGCCGACACCGGCCCGGGCATCCCCGCAGCGGAGCAGGCCCGGCTCTTCGCGCCGTTCGCGCAGGGGCACCACCCCGGCCGCGGCGGGCTCGGCCTCGGCCTCTACATCGCCCGGAGCATCGCGGAGGCCCACGGCGGGCACATCGCCCTCGAGAGCGGCGCCGGGCGCGGGACCACCTTCCGCGTCGAGCTCCCGCTCACGTTCGCGGTCGCCGCGCCCCCGGAGCTCCGCCCGCCCGCGCCGCGCGCGCTGGCCGGCCCGGCGTAGCGCCCCGCGGTGTGGGCGGGTGTCGGTCGCCGTGCGCGATTTGGACGGAGTCTCGGAAGCGCGGTAGGGTCGGCCCCGCCCCACCGGGAGCCGCCATGAAGATCACGCCCCTCGACATCACGCAGAAGGCCTTCCGCCGCCGCATGCGCGGCTTCGACCGCGAGGAGGTGCAGGGCTTCCTCTCGCTCGTCGCCACCCAGGTGGAGGAGCTGGCGCGCGAGAACCAGATGCTGCGCGAGGACGTGCAGCACATGGACGAGGAGATCTCCGAGCTGCGCAGCCGGGAGCGCGCGCTGCAGGAGACCATGATCACCGCGCAGAAGGCGTGCGAGGAGATCCGCGAGGCGGCGCGCAAGGAGGCGGAGATCACGCTCGCCGAGGCGGAGCTGCAGGCGGAGAAGATCGTCCAGGGCGCGCACCAGCGCTACACCCGCATCGTCGACGACATCAACGAGATGAAGCGGCAGCGCGTGCAGTTCGAGGCGGAGGTGCGCGCCATGGTCGGCGGCCACCTCAAGCTCCTCGAGACGTTCGCCCACGACGGCCGCGAGGCGGGGGTGGAGTACCTGCCCGCGAAGAAGAAGTCCGAGAACGCGTAACGCGGGTTCGCGCCTCGCCGCGACCGGCTGCGGCGACGCGACCGCTAGTGCGCCTCGGCCCAGCTCCGCCCCGTCCCCACCTCCACCTCGAGCGGCACCGCCAGCTCCGCCGCCGCGCCCATCTGCGTCCGCACCAGCTCGGCGGCCGCCTCGGCGTCCCGCTCCGCCACCTCCAGCACCAGCTCGTCGTGCACCTGCAGGAGCAGCCGCGCGTCGAGCCCGCGCGCAGCGAGCTCGCGGTCGACCCTGATCATCGCGATCTTGATGAGGTCGGCGGCGGTGCCCTGGATGGGCGTGTTGACCGCCATCCGCTCCGCCCCCTGCCGCAGCGCGGGGTTGCGGGAGAGCAGCTCCGGCAGGGCCCGCTTGCGCCCGAAGAGCGTGCGCACCTCGCCCGTCCGGCGCGCCTCCGCCACCGTCGCCTCGAGCCAGGCCTTCACCGCCGCGTAGCGCGCGAAGTACCGGTCGATGATGCCCTGCGCCTCCGCCGGCGGCAGGTCGAGCCGCTGCGACAGGCCGAAGGCGGAGAGCCCGTAGGCGATGCCGAAGTTGAGCACCTTGGCGATGCGCCGCTGGTCGCTCGTCACCGCCTCGCGGGCCACCCCGAAGGTCTCGGCGGCGGTGGCGGCGTGCACGTCCTCCCGCCGCTGGAAGGCGGCGAGCAGGGCCGGGTCCTTCGCGAAGTGAGCCAGGATCCGGAGCTCCACCTGCGAGTAGTCGGCCGAGAGCAGCAGCTGGCCCGGCGGCGCCACGAAGGTGGCGCGGATCCGCTTCGACAGCTCGGTGCGGATGGGGATGTTCTGGAGGTTCGGGTCGGAGGAGCTGAGCCGGCCGGTGGCGGCGCCGCCCTGGTGGAAGGTGGTGTGGATGCGGCCGTCCGCCTCGACGAGCTGCGGCAGGGCGTCGACGTAGGTGCCCTTGAGCTTCGAGAGCGAGCGGTGCTCCAGCACCAGCGCCGGCAGGGGGTGCTGCTCGGCCAGCTTCTCCAGCACCTCCTGGTCGGTCGAGGGGCCGGTCTTGAGCCGCTTCAGCACCGGCAGCTTCAGCTCCTCGAAGAGCACCTGCGCCAGCTCGCGGGTGGAGGCGACGTTGAACGCGCGCCCGGCCGCGCCGTGGATGCGCTTCTCCAGCTCCTGGATGGCGCTCCCGAACTCGGCGCTCATCGCGTCCATGGCGGAGGTGTCCACCTGGATGCCGAGCCGCTCCATCCGCGCCAGCACCGGGACGAGCGGCCGCTCCACCTCCTCGTAGAGCCGGGTGAGCCCCTCGTCCTCCAGCCCGCGCCGGAGCGCGGCGGCGAGGTCCGGGAGCACCGCCGCGCAGGCCCCCGCGGCGGTCCCCACCTGCTCCGCCGGCAGCTCCCAGGGCGGCGTGCGCGCGCCGCGCTTCCCGCCCCCGCCCTCCTCCATCGGCGGCAGCTCGCAGGAGAGCCGCTCCCGCGCCACGTCCACCAGCGCGTGCTCGCGCCGGGTGGGGAGCAGGAGCCGGCTCGCGATCTCGGTGTCCACCCCCGGGCCGCGCAGCTCGAGCCCGAGCTGCCGGAGCGCGTGCGCCTCGGCCTTGAGATCGTGGCCGTGCTTCGCCACCTCCGCGTCCTCCACCAGCGGCCGGAGCCCCTCGCGCGCCTCGGCCAGGGAGAGCTGCGCCGGCGCGCCCAGGTAGCGGTGGCCGAGGGGCAGGTAGAAGGCGCGCCCGCCGCCCGCGAACGCCACGCCGAACGGCGGCTCCTTGCGCGGGTGGCCGTCGCCCAGCGCCGCGCGCAGGCCCACCTCGCCCGCCGCGCGCACCGCCGCCACCGCGGCGTCGAGCGCGGCGCGGGTGAGGACGAGCTCGGTCTCCTCCCGCCGGGCGGTGGGCGGGGGCGCCGGCAGGTCCTTGAGCAGCCGCGAGAACTCGAGCTCGCCGAAGAGGGCCCGCGTCTTCTCCGCGTCGAAGGGCTGCCGCGCGAAGTCCGCCGGCCGGTAGGGCAGCGCCATGTCGCTGCGCAGCGCGACCAGCCGACGGTTCAGGCGCAGGCGCTCCGCGCCGGCGACGATCTTCTCCTTGAGCTTCTCGCCGCCGCGCGCCACCGCCGCCGGGATCTCCTCGGGGCGGCGCAGCATCTCCTCCACCGAGCCGAACTTGCGCACCAGCGCGGCGGCGGTGACCTCCCCCACCCCCGGCAGCCCGGGGACGTTGTCGATCTTGTCCCCCAGGATGGCCTGGTACTCGACCGCCTGCGCGGGCGGGATGCCGAGCTTCTTCTCGACCTCGGCCGGGCCGGTCCAGCCGCCCCGGCCGCTCGCCTCCGCCATGGGGTCGTAGAGGGAGAGCTTGTCGTCGACCAGCTGGGCGAAGTCCTTGTCCCCGGTGACGACCACCACCTCGAACCCCTGCTCCCGCGCGCGGCAGGCCAGCGTGGCGATGACGTCGTCGGCCTCGAACCCGGCCTCCTCCAGCACGGGGACGTTGAGCGCCCGCGCCACCTCGCGCACCAGCGGGAACTGGCGCGCCAGGTCGTCGGGCGCCTCCGGGCGGTTCGCCTTGTAGGTCGGGTCGAGCTCGTTCCGGAAGCTCTTGCGGCCGGCGTCGAAGACGAGCGCCACGTGCGTCGGCGCGTGCTCCCGCAGCGCCTTGAGGAGCATGGTCGTGAAGCCGTAGACGGCGTTCGTCGGCACGCCCTTGGTGGTGGAGAGGTGCGGCAGCGCGTGGTAGGCGCGGAAGACGAACCCCGAGCCGTCGATGAGCGTGAGCGTGGGCATCTGGAGGGCCGGAGCATAACCCGCCGGCGGCCCGACGGCGGCCCCGCGATCGAGCTCCCCGGGCGCGCGCGAGGCGGCGGGCGGCGCCCGACCGGACCCTCAGCTCAGCCGGCAGCGCACGGCCACGTCGGCGAGCCGCAGGACGTCGCCGTGGCCCACCCGGCGCCGCGCCACCCGCTCGCCGCCGCACCAGGTGCCGTTGCGAGAGCCGAGATCCTCGACCCACCAGCCGTCGAGGCGGTGCACCAGCGCGGCGTGCTGGCGCGAGATGTGACGGCCGGTGAGCACGACGTCGCACCGCGGCCCGCGGCCGAGCACGAGCCGCTGCCGCCCGCCCGCCGACACCACGCCCGCCGCCGTGACGAGCGCGAGGCGCGCCGCGGCGCCCGTCTGCAGGGCGCGGGCGCGCCGCTCCAGCTCGTCCGCGGTGCGGAGCACGCGCTCGACGACCGCGCGGCGCCCGTCGCCCGGGGGCGCGGAGAGGGCCGGAGAGATGGGAGGCACGGCGCTCGAAGCTAGCAGAACGGCGCGCGGCCGACCAACCCCAGCGCGTGCGTCGCGACGACGGGGCAGCCCCGGTGGGCCGTCACCCACGGGCGCCACCCAGGGTGGCGTACGGGCGCCCGGCTGACCCGCCGCCGCTCAGCGGATGCTGGTCACCTGGCTCGGGGTGCCGGTCGTGGCGAACCACATCACCACGTCGTCCTGGTACGCGGTGTAGAAGCGGAAGTCCTCGGTCGTGTGGTTGGGGAGGTCGCCCGGGTCCACCGCCACCACGCTCGCGGGCGGGGCGCCGCCGAAGCCGGGGCGGCGCGAGGACTGGGCGAGCCCGCTCTGCGTGCTGAAGCGGATCCCCGCCCCCCGCGGCGGGTGATCGGCCGCGGTCGCCACGAGGGCGGGCGAGGTGATGTTGCGCAGGCCCACCCGGAAGCGGATGGCCGCTCCGGGGGCGAGCGGGTCCACGATCCGCGGGAAGATCTCGTAGCAGCCGAGCGTCCGCATCGCCACCGGCGTGGTCGCCGAGGGGAGCGGGCACGGGCCGTCAGTCGGGTAGAAGAGGCGGCGGGCGTGCCGGCGCTTCACGGCCGCGTCGGGATCGGTCGAGGCGGCGAGCTCGGCGTCGGAGAGCCAGGCGAGCGTGTAGACGGTGTCGGCGGGGCTGTCGCCCTGGAGCGCGATCTTCGCGCGGCCCTGGTAGCCCGAGGCGTCGTTCGAGACCACCACGCCGGCCCCCAGCACCGTGATCTGGGTGGGGAGCAGGGCAGCTGTGGCCGCGTCGAGGCAGGCCGGGAGCGGGGTCGCGAGCTGGAGCGCGCCCCCGGGGAAGGCGACGCCCGCGAGCGGTCCGGAGGCTGCCGGCAGTATGGCGGTCACGAAGGCCTGGCAGTCGGCACCGAGATCAGGGAAGGTCACGATGTCGCCGACGTGGACGCCGCGCGCGGGCTCGTCGACGCGCACCGGTGCGTACCACCGCGCGGGGTCCGAGAGAGGTCGGGTGTTGCCGGTGTCGCTCTGGATGCCAGCCCAGGCGTTGACGCCGTCGCCCGCGACCACGCCCGGCCGCCCCGAAAGACCCGGGAGCGCGCCCTCGTACACGGCGGTCCATCCCGCGGTCGGCGTGAAGCCCGGCCAGGTCTCGATGGCGACCGGCAGCGTGAGGGCGTCCACGACCAGGGCGCTGCTCAGGGTGACCAGCGCGTTCGTCGACGTGTCGTAGCCGTACTTGTCGTACCAGAGCGCGAGCTGCCACTCGCCCGCGCCGACGACGTCGCTCGTGGCGGAGAGGACCTCGGTGCGCCCGAGGCCGGCGAGCGGCGTCGAGCTCACCACCGGCGCGGCGCGCGACAGGTCGAGCCAGTAGACGTTTCCGTCCGTCGAGGTGACCATGCCGACCGCGCTGGTGTACCGGAGCGCCGAGCCGTAGAGCAGGCGGGCGAGCGGGCTCGTCGGGCTGCCGGTGGCCGGGCAGGTGGTGCTGATGACCGGACTCGTGGTCGGGATGCGCGCCGGGTCGTCCGGGCTGGTGTTCTTGGCCGGCGCGTTCGCCACGGCGAGGTGGAGCGGCACGCCCGGCACGGGGATGGGCTGCCGGAAGGGCTGCGCCTGGACAGGCGCGGCGGTCGGCGTCCAGGGATTCGCCGCGGCCGGCGCCGCCTGCGCCGCCAGATCCGAGACGAGGTGGCCGGAGGCGTCGGCGGGCAGGCGCTCCAGGGTGGCGACGCCGCAGCCGATGGCCTGGTCGGGCCCGCAGCCGGTGGGGTCGAGCGCGGCGTAGACCCGGAGCACCGGGGTCCCCGTGAACTGCTCGGCCGCGCACGAGTCCACGACGCCGGGCGTCGCCACCACCCGCTCGTCCACCATCGCCGCCGCCACCGCCACCGTCGGGGCGAGCGCGTCGTAGACGAAGGCGGGGAAGGTCGTGGCGGCGTCCCCACCGGCGGCGAGCTCGACGAGGCCGTGGACGGTGACGCCGCTCAGGCTGAGGGGGTCGTGGGTGGCGGCGTAGACGGTGGTGCCGTCCGGGCCGACCGCGAGGTCCACCGCGTCGAAGGTGAGCGGCTGGAGGACCGGCGTGCCGGCCACCACGGCGCCCGTGCCGTCCGCGGCGCGCGTGAAGTCCACCACCACGAGCTTCTGGCCGCTCACCGAGGCGAGGATGCGGCCGACGGGGTGCACCCCGTCCGGCTTGGCGGTGAGGCCCACCAGGGCGAGGATCTCGGCGTCGGCGCCGAGCTTGGGGAGAAGGTTCGCGAGCTCGAGAGACGCGGCGACCCGGTTCTGCGCCGTCCAGGTCTCGACCACCTGCAGCGTCGGCTGGCCCGCGCTGGCGGAGACGAGCACGTCGGCGTTCCCGTCGCCGAGCGAGGCCGCCGCGAGGTGCAGCGGCCGCGGCAAGGTCGGGATGGAGAGCGGGTAGATGACCGCGGGCCCCAGGATCGGCTGGTCCACCGACGGGTCGAGCAGGCGCAGGTCGCCGGTGCGCGCGTCGGCCACCGCCAGGTACGGCGCCACCGTCCCGGTGGCGGCGTTGTTGCGGGTGATGCCGTAGAACTGGACGATCGCGCTCGGACCGCCGAAGCGGGCGCCGATCGAGGAGGGCCCGGAGGAGCACGCCGCCAGGGCGGCCAGGAGGACGAGGGTGACGCGCTTCACTGGCGCTCCGGTCCGATGCGCGCCCAGGAGAAGGACGACGAGTCGAGTGCGTCGGGGTGAGCCGGGTCGAACACGATGGCGTTCACCCAGCCGCGGTCGAAGGAGCCGACGAAGAGGCGCGCCAGCGACTTGCCGCCGAGCTGGTACGGTTCGTAGGCGAGGCCGAACGGCTGCTTGCCGAGCACCGGAGCCCCGAGCGGGCAGGGGCCCGGGGCCCGGGCATCGCCCGACGCCCCGCTCCCGCAGACGCTGAAGGCCGCCACGGGCTGCCCGAGCTGGTCGTCGTAGAAGGTCATGGAGCCGTCATCGGAGCTCGTGAGCACGACGAGGTCGAGCGGGACCCCCGACGCGTCCACCTGCGGCTTCCCCGCCGCGTCGAGCTTCGGGACCACGGCGAGCGCGGTGGGCCCGCGGTCGAGGTGCGCGACGTCCAGGATCGTCTCCGCGGCCGGCGCCCCGGCGAGGACCGCCTTCAGATCCAGCACGAGCAGCGCGCCCCCCACGTCGCCCACCGGGCGCAGCCCGCTCGAGGTGGCGGTGTCCACGTCGAACAGTCGCGCCGCCACGTAGGCGCGCGAGGGCGGCGAGTCGCTCGAGAGCCCGAGCGTCACCAGCTCGGCCCCTCGCACCACCTGGCCGTAGTCCACCGAGCCCGACCCGAGCTGCGGGAAGGCGAGGTCGATCCAGCGCAGCCTCGCCATGCCGACGGTCGCGAACCGCTCGCTCACGAAGAGGAGGCCCCGGCCCTCGTCGAAGGCGGTGCTCTGCGTGGGCTCGATGCCGACGTCGTAGGTCGCCTCGATCGCGCCCGAGTCGAGGTCGATCCGGGAGAGGAACCCCTCGGACGAAGGCGAGCGCAGGTAGGTGACGAAGGCGAGGTGGCGCGGCTGCGTCGCTCCCCCGCCCGCCGCGGCCAGGTCGCCGCAGACGACCGTCACCCCGTAGCCGTCGGCCAGCGTGGGCGCGAGCGGGAGCTCGCAGCCGGCGCCGCACGAGAGCGCGCCGGTCGAGGCGTCGACGTCGAGCCGGTAGAGCACGTTCTGCGCGCGCGAGGTGACGAGCACCTGCGGAGCCTTGCCCCAGCCCGGGCAGCTCGCCTCGTCCACGTACGCCACCTCGCCCGCGAAGCTGCCGATGCGCGTGCTGCCGAGGATCGCGCCCGGGAGGAACGGCCCCGCGGCGGCGTTCGGGACGCCGCCGAGCGCCCGGTCCACGTCCACGGCGAGCACCGTGCCGCCGGTGATCGCGTCGTAGCGCAGGTCGAAGTTCGACGAGGCGACGAGGAGCTGGCTCTGGCAGCCGGCGGTCCCCGCGACGCAGGTGGCGGGCGCGTGCCGCACCGCCAGGCCGGTCGGGTAGTAGAAGCGGTCCATCGTCGGCGGGACGGAGCGCTGGGCGTCGTGGCACGCGGCCGCGACGAAGGGGAGGAGGAGCGCGGCGATGCGAGAGCGGGCGGCCAAGGGTCGCGAACCGTAACCGCCTGATCCGAGGCGGGTCAAGGGGTTTGCGGCGCCTCGCCCCCTACCCCGCCGCGCGCGCCGGAGCCGCGCCCGGCGGCAGCTCGGCCTGGATCTTCCTGAAGTCGGCCACGTCGGCGAAGAGCGCGGCGACGCGCTTCACGAGCGCGAGGCGGTTGGCGCGCAGCGCCGGCTCCTCGGCCATGACGAGCACCTCGTCGAAGAAGCGATCCACCGCCGGCTTCAGCTCGGCGACGGTGCGCAGCACCGCGGCGTAGTCGCGCCGGGCGGCCTCGCGGTGCACCGCCACCGCCGCCTCGACCCGCTCCACCTCGGCGAGCAGCCGCCGCTCGGCCTCGTCGCGGAGCTGGGCCGGATCGACCGCGCCGCCGCCCTCCCCCTTCGCCTTCTCCTGGATGTTGGCGACGCGCTTGAAGGCGACCGCCAGCGGGACGAAGTCGGGGCGCCGCTTCACGTCGGCCAGCGCGGCGAGCCGCTGGCGCGCGTCGACGAGGTCGTCGAACCCGGCGGCGAGCACCGCCTCCACCAGGTCCACCTCGAACTCGTCGCTCCACTGCGCCTTGAGGCGCCCGCGCAGGAAGTCGAGCACCTGCGCCTTCACCGCGGCGCGGTCCTGGCCCACCTTGCCCGCGAGCGCGTCCAGCGCCGCGTCCACCGCGGCGCCCAGCGAGAGGTGGTAGCCCCGCGCCTGGACGATGCGGACGATGCCGATGGCGGCGCGGCGCAGGCCGAACGGGTCGGCGGCGCCGGTGGCCTTCTCGCCCACGCCCAGGATCCCGACCAGCTGGTGGAGCCGGTCGGCGAGGCCGACCAGCGCGCCGGCGTCGCCGCGCGGCATGTCCTCGGCGGCGCCGATGGGCTTGTAGTGGTCCTCGATGCCGTCGGCGACCTCGGCCGGCTCGCCGTCGAGGCGCGCGTAGTGGCCGCCCATGACGCCCTGCAGCTCCGGGAACTCGCCCACCATCCCGGTGCCGAGGTCCGCCTTGCAGAGCCGCGCCACGCGCGCCACCGCCGGCTGCTGCGCGGAGAGGCCCAGCGCGGCGGCGAGCTGCCCGGCGATGCGCTCGATCCGCTCCACCCGCTCGAGCTCCGTGCCGAGCTTCGCCTGGTAGGTGCGCCGCCCGAGGTCCTGCACGCGGTCCTCGAGGCGCCGCTTGCGGTCCTCCTCGAAGAAGAAGCGCGCGTCGGCGAGGCGCGCCCGCAGCACGCGCTGGTAGCCGTTGCGCGCGACCTTGGGGTCCTTCACCGGCGTGCCGGAGACCGCGATGAAGCGGTTCGTGAGCCTGCGCTCGCCGTCGAGCACGGCGAAGTAGCGCTGGTGGTTGCGCTGCTCGGAGATGACCACCTCCGCCGGCAGCTCCAGGTTCGAGGCCTCGAACTCGCCCAGCACCGCGGTGGGGTGCTCGACGAGGTACGTCACCTGCTCGAGGAGCGCCTCGTCGGGCCGGACCGCGCCGCCGCCCTTCTTGGCCGCGGCGGCGAGCTGCTTCTGGATCTCGACGCGCCGCTCGGCCGGATCGGCGAGGACGAACGCCTTGCGCAGCTTCGCGAGGTAGTCCTCGGGCGCGCCGGTGAGCTTCACCGCCCTGGGCGCCTTGAAGCGGTGCCCGTAGCTGACCGCGCCCGAGACGATGTCGCCGTAGCGGACCTTCACCACCTTGCCGCCGTAGAGCGCCGTCATCCAGCGCATGGGGCGGGCGAAGGTGACGCTGGTGTCGCCCCAGCGCATCGCCTTCTTGAAGCGGAGGCCCGCCACCAGCTTCTCCAGCAGCGCCGGCAGCACCTTCTCCGCCCGCTGGCCCTTCTCCACCTTGTGCGCCGCCAGCCGCTCGCCCTTCGGCGTCTGCACGCGCGCGAGCGCCTCCACCTCGACCCCCTGGCTCTTCGCGAAGCCGAGCGCGGCGGCGGTGGGCTTGCCCTCGGCGTCGAAGGCCGCCTGCACCGACGGGCCGAGCGCCTCGGTCTTCGCGTCCGGCTGCTTCGCCGCCACGTCGCGGGCCCAGACGCAGAGCCGGCGGGGCGTGCCGACCGCCTTCACCTCGCCGTGGGCGAGGCGCGCCTCGTCGAGCGCCTTCGTGAGGTCCTCGGTGAGCTGCCGCAGCGCCGGCGGGACGAAGCCGGCCGGGATCTCCTCGCTGCCGATCTCGAAGAGCAGGTGTGCCATGGCTTACGCGGCCCTCTTCTTGGTCTTCTTGCCGTTCGCCTGCGCCGCGGCGAGGAGCGGGAACCCGAGCTGCTCGCGCATGGCGAGGTAGCCCTCGGCGCAGCCGCGGGCGAGCGCCCGCACCCGCCCGATGTAGGCGGCGCGCTCGGTGACGCTGATGGCGCCGCGCGCGTCGAGCAGGTTGAACGCGTGGGAGCACTTGAGGCAGTAGTCGTACGCGGGCAGCGGGAGCTTCAGCTCCAGCAGCCGCTTGCACTCGCGCTCGTAGGTCGCGAAGAGCTCGAACAGCATCTTCGGGTCGGAGGCGCGGAAGCTGTACTCGCTCTGCTCGTACTCGTTGCGGTGGAAGACCTCGCGGTACTTCACGCCCTTCACGAACTCCACGTCGTAGACGTTCTCGACGTTCTGCAGGTACATGGCGATGCGCTCGAGGCCGTAGGTGAGCTCGCACGCCACCGGCCGCACCTCGAAGCCGCCCGCCTGCTGGAAGTAGGTGTACTGGGTGATCTCCATCCCGTCGCACCACACCTCCCAGCCGAGGCCCCAGGCGCCGAGCGTCGGGCTCTCCCAGTCGTCCTCCACGAACCGGATGTCGTGCTCGAGGGGATCGATCCCGATCGCCTTCAGCGACCCGAGGTAGAGGTCCTGCACGTCGGGCGGGTGCGGCTTCAGGATGACCTGGAACTGGTGGTGCTGGAACAGGCGGTTCGGGTTCTCGCCGAAGCGCCCGTCGGCGGGGCGGCGCGACGGCTCCACGTAGGCGACCTTCCACGGCTCGGGGCCGAGCACGCGCAGGAAGGTGGCGGGGTTCATGGTGCCCGCGCCGACCTCGAGGTCGTAGCCCTGGGCCAGGATGCAGCCCCGGCTCGACCAGTACTGCTGCAGCTTGAGGATGAGCTCCTGGAACGTCACGCGCGCCTCCTCGGCGGCGCCCTCGGCGCTGCCGGACCGGGCACCGTAGGGCCCGCAGGCCCGCGGTGTCAAACGTGAATTCGCGCCGCCGGGGGCGCCCTGCCGCTCAGAACTCCTGCTCGGTCGGCCGCACCAGGAGCTCGTTCACGGCCATCCGGCGGGGCCGGGTCACGATGTACCGGATGGCGTCGGCGACGTCCTCGGCCTCCAGCATCTCGACGTTCGCGAAGGTGCGGGTCGACTGCTCGCGCACCTCGGGGCGGACGTGGCTGACGAGCTCGGTGTCGACGGCGCCCGGCTCGACCAGGGACACGCGCACGTGGCGCGCCGTGACCTCCTGCCGCAGCGACTCGCTGAACGCGCCGACGCCGAACTTGGTCAGGTTGTAGACGCCGGCCCCGCTGCGAGCGCGCCGGCCGGCCACCGAGCTCACGTTGACGAGGTCCGCCACGCGGCGCGGCGAGCGCTCCGCCGCCGCGAGCAGGTGCGGGAGGGCCGCGTGGGCCGTGTAGAGCAGGCCCTGGAGGTTCAGGGCGATCATGCGATCCCACTCCTCGGTCGGCGCGCCGGAGATGGGCCCGAGCAGCATCACCCCGGCGTTGTTCACCAGCACGTCCAGGCTGCCCAGCTCGCCCACGGTCCGCTGCACGGCCGCCCGCGCCTGCGCCTGGTCGGTCACGTCCACCTCGAGCGCCAGCGCGCGCGCCCCGGACCGCGCCAGCTCGGCGGCGAGGGCGTCGAGCCGCTCCTTGCGCCGCGCCACCAGCGCCACCGCCGCCCCGGCCTCCGCCAGGGCGCGCGCGGTCGCGGCCCCGATCCCGCTGCTCGCGCCCGTCACCAGGGCCACCGTGCCGCTCAGCTCCCGTCCCGCCATCTCGCGCTCCCTCTCGCGGCGCCTCGCCGGCGCGCCGCGGCTCGCCGCTGCGTGGGCTGGCGATTGTAACCGCGCCGCGGCTGGCCGGGCCTTAGAACGCGATGTCGCGCGCCGCCGCCGGCGCGTAGAATGCGGCCATGCGCGGCGCCCTGCCCCTCGACCACCCCGCCCGCGGCGGCGCGCCGCTGCTGCTCCCCGTCGACCGGCTCCTCCTCGGGGCGCTGGCGGCGCTGGCGGTCGTGGCCGCGGCGGTCCACCCGCGCCCGGCGCCGTTCCTGGCGCTCTACGCGGCGCTCGCGCTCGTCGTCGCCGGGGCCGCCTGGCTCGCGGCGCGGTCGGACCTCGGCGACGCGCTCCACGTGTTCGGGCCGCTCCTCGTGATCGTCGGCGTCTACGAGTCGGTCGGGTTCCTGGTCGCGGCGTCCACCCCGGACCGCTGGGACGCGGCCCTGGCCGCCCTCGACGGCCGCGCCTTCGGACCGCTCGTGGCCGCCTGGCGCGGCGCGCTCGGGCGGCCCGCCTGGCTCACGGATCTCTTCTCGCTCTTCTACGTGAGCTACTACGTCCTGCCGCTCGCGATGGCGGTGCGGCTCTACCGGCAGGGCCGGCGCGAGGAGCTCGACGAGCTCGTGTTCGCGCTGCAGCTCACGCTGCTCCTCACCTACCTCGGCTACTTCCTCTTCCCGGCGGCCGGCCCTCGCGTGCCGGCGGCGGCGGCGGAGGCGGTGCTGGGCGGCGGGCTCGCGAGCGGGGCGGTGCGCACCTTCCTTCGGGTCTGCGAGCTGAACCTCCTCGACGCGTTCCCGAGCGGCCACACGGCCGTCGCGGTGGCGCTCCTCGCGCTCGGGTGGCGCCTGCTGCCGGGCTGGCGCGTGGCCCTCGCGATCCTCGCGGCGGGCATCGTGGGCTCGACCGTCTACCTGTCCCACCACTACGCCGTGGACGTGGCCGCCGGGGCGCTCGTCGCCGCGGGGGCGCTCACCGCCTCCGAGCCGCTGCGGCGCGCCCTAGGGGCCGCGCCGCGCGCGCGGCTCGCGGCCGGCGCGTCGCCCCTCTCCTGATCCCCCAGCGCCCCGCGACGCCGTCCCAGGTCGCCGCCGCACCGTCGCCATGAACCTCGTCCGCACCCACCGGCTGGTCTGGATCGCGCTCCTCGCCGCCTGCATCGCCGCCGGCGCCTGGATCCAGCTCCCGCTCGGCCCGGTGCCCTTCACGCTGCAGCCGCTCTTCGCGTTCCTGGCCGGCTTCCTGCTCGGTCCGCTGGGCGGGCCCGCCGCGGTCCTCCTCTACCTCGCCGCGGGCGTGCTCGGCCTGCCGGTCTTCGCCGGCGGCGCCTCGGGGCTCGGCGTACTGTTCGGCCCGACCGGCGGGTACCTGGCCGGCTTCGTGCTCGCCGCGGCGGTGACCGGCCTCGCGCACGGCCGCGCCGCGCTCACCTGGGCGCGCGGGCTCGCCTTCGGCGCCGCCGCGCTGGCGGTGGCCTACGCCGCCGGCGTCCTGCAGCTCCGGGCGGCGCTGGCGCTCGGCTGGCGCGCCGCGCTGGTCGCCGGCGTCGCGCCCTTCGTGCTCCAGGACCTCGCCAAGGTCGCGCTGGCGGTCGCCACCGCCCGGTTCCTCGGCTCGCACCGCCTGGCGCCCCCATGATCCGCGCGCGCGACCTCTCCTTCGCCTACCCCGGCGGCCCGCCGGTGCTCGAGGCCGTCTCCTTCGAGGTCGCCGCCGGCGGGCTGTGCGGCGTCGTGGGCGCCAACGGCTGCGGCAAGTCCACCCTGCTCGCGCTGATGGCCGGGCTGTTCGAGCCGACCGCCGGGACGTTGACCGTGCGCGGCGAGCCTTCGCCGGGGCGCGGCGGCGGCGTGCGCGACGGCGTGGCCCTGGTCCTCCAGGACCCGGACCAGCAGATCATCGGCGCGACGGTCGAGGAGGACCTGCTCCTCGGCCTGCCGCCGCGAGACGCCCGCCGGGCGGACGAGGCGTGCGCGCTCGCCGCGCGGCTCGGGCTCTCCGAGCTGGCGGCGCCCGTCCAGACCCTCTCGCTCGGCCAGCGCCGGAAGCTCTGCATCGCGACCGCCCTCCGGGACGGTCCGGAGGTCCTGGTGCTCGACGAGCCGTTCGCCGGGCTCGACTACCCCTCGGCCCTGGAGATGCGGGCGCTGCTCGCCGCGAACCGCCAGGCCGGTCGCACCCAGGTCATCGCCTCGCACGACGTGGAGCCGTTCGCCGATCTGGCGGACGCCTGGCTCGTGCTCGCGCGCGGGCGGCTCGCCCTGGGCGGGCCGACCGAGGCCGTCTTCCCCGAGCTGCGCCGCCACGGGGTCCGCCCGCCCTCCGCCTGGCGCCCGGGGCTCGAGGTCCCGCGGTGGGAGTGACCGCGCCCGCGCGCCCGCCGGGCCGCCGCCCCCCGCTGCTCGACGGTCGGCTCCTGCTCGCGCTGGCGCTGCTCCTGGGCCTCCTGGTGTGGCGCGGAGGGCCGCTCGCCGCGGCCGCCGAGGCGCTGGGCTTCGCGGGGGCGCTGGCCGCCGCCGGGCGCGGCAGGCGGGCGGTGCTGCGTTCGGCCGCGGGCGCCGCGGCCTTCGCCCTCCCCTGGGGCGCGGTGCGCGTCGCGACCGCGCTCGCGGCCGGCCCGGGCGCGGCGGCGGCGCTGGCGGCGGGCGGCACGCTCGCGCTCCGGCTCACCGCCCTGCTCCTGCTGGGCGCGGCGCTGACGGCGCTGCTCCCGCCGCGCGCGCTCGGCCTCGCCGCGGCGAGCCTGGCGCGCCCGGTGCTCGGCCGGCGCGCGTGGGAGGCGGCGCTGGCGCTCGCGCTCATGGTCCACTTCGTCCCGCGCGCCCGGGCGCGGTTCCAGGAGGCGCGCGCGGCGCTCCGGCTGCGCCGGGTGAAGGTGTCCCGGCCGCGCGCGGCCCTCCTCGTGCTCCAGGCGGGCACGCGGAACCTGGCGGTGGGGACCTGGGATCAGACGCTCGCGCTGGCGGCGCGCCGCCTCGACCGGCCCGAGGCGTGGCCGGCGGGGGAGCCGCTCCAGGCCCGCGAGGTGATGGTCGCGGTCGCGGTGGCCGGCGCCGCGCTCGCGCTCGCCGCCTGGTGAGCCGGCCCCGCGCGGCGCGCCGGCGGCGCCGTCACTCGTCGCGGCGCGGCACGGCTCCGCGCGCCGGCTCGGCGCCGGGGTCGCGTCCGCTGCGCTCGCCCGTAGAGGACCCGCTCGCTCCCTTCATCCCGCGCCGCGCGCTCGCCGGCTCGTCGCCGCGTCCCTCGCCGGCGCCCGGACCCCGGTGCTCCGCGCCCCCGGTGTCGTTCGCCTCCGACCTGCCGAGCTCGAGCTCCGTCTCCTGCTCCAGCGCCTTGAGCGGGTTGCGGGGGTCGTCCTCGCCGCGGACGGAGAGCGCGTCGGAGCGGTCGTTGCGTGGCATGAGAGGACCTTGCGCACGCCGCCGCGCGCGCGCACCGGCGGGGCGCGCGCCGCTCCGGCCGGCGAGCGTGCGCCGCGGGAGCGCCTACGAACCCGCGGGCGCGGCGCTCGGCCGCGGCACCGCGTCGAACCCGACGAAGTCTCCGGCGCGCTCGTCCCACAGGGCGAGCCGCCCGCACCGCAGGCTGCCCGCGAGCGTGAGCGGCCGGACCGCCTGCAGCTCGGGGGTGGCGTCGAGGCAGCGCTGCAGGTGGTAGTTCGGGATGCGCGGGCGGAGGTGGTGGACGTGGTGCAGGCCGATGTTCCCCGAGAACCACTGCAGGACCCGCGGCAGCTTGAAGTACGAGCTGCCGGCGAGCGCCGCCTGGAGGGGATCCCAGACCTCGCCGCGGACCCAGTACGCCCGCTCGAACTGGTGCTGCACGTAGAAGAGCCAGATGCCCCACACCCCCGCCAGGAAGAGCACCGGGATCTGGACGAGGAGGAAGGTCCCGAGGCCGATGGTGAGCGAAGCCGCCGTCGCGATCGCGGCGAGCGCCAGGTCGGTGGAGAGGACGCTCAGCACGCGCGCGCGCGTGCCGCCGCGGGGTGGGAACCGGTTGTTCACGAGGAAGACGAGGAGCGGCCCGACCAGCAGCATGAGCGCGGGGTGACGCGTCACCCGGTAGCTGAAGCGCTTCCGGCGAGGCGCCGCGGCGTACTCTTCCACCGTCATCGTCCAGACGTCCCCGAGGTCCCGCCGGTCGAGATCGCCCGAGGTGGCGTGGTGCCCGAGGTGCGAGCGCCGCCACTCGCCGAACGGGGTGAAGACGAGGACGCCCAGGATGCGCCCGACGACGCGGCCGGCCCGATCCGACGGCAGGAACGACGCGTGGACGCAGTCGTGGAACAGGATGAAGAGGCGGACCATGAAGCCCGAGGCGAGGACCCCCAGGAGCGCGGTGGTCCACCACGGCAGGCCGCGCCGCAGCGTCACCACCATGAGCGCGAGAGCGCCGAGGTAGGGGAGCAGCGTGTTGGCGAGCTGCCAGGCGGCCCGCGCCGCGCTCGGCGCCTCGAAGCGCCGGAGCGCTGCGAGCCGCCGCCTCGGCCAGGCCGGGAGGGCGCGGGATGGCCCGGGCCGTGCGCCGGGGCCGGCGCTGGAGGGAGGGGACGCGTCGTTCGCAGCGGTCATCGCCCCAAGGTGACGCAGCCGTGTCACCGCGGCGTCATGCGGCGCGCCGGGCAGCGCCCCGGCCCCTCCCAGGCTCACCGAGCGCGTGCGTCCGTGGGCGTCAGCGCCCGCCGTCCTGCGAATCCTTCTCCTCGGCCTCCTTGGCCCTGGGCTCCTTTCCCTCGCTCGGCTCCTTGGGCCAGACCGGGTGCAGGAGCTCCAGCCGCCACACCGGGCCGTCCTTGAAGAGCGGCAGCTCCGCCTTCACGAACGCCGGCGCCTCGCCGGTGAGGACCCAGACGTGCGAGTCGGGGGGGAGCTTGCCGAGGACGGAGGCCACGACGCCGGTCACCCCGGGCACGTGCACCTTCACGACGTAGTGCATGGCCTTCCGGCCGGTGGCGCCGGTCGAGAAGGGCTCCTCGCCGCTGGGGGAGATCTCCAGGTTCACCAGGCGCGGCTTGGGCGTGATCGCCACCATCGACACGGTGGTCTTGGGCGCCGCGGGCGAGAGGTTCTTGAGCATCGCCAGGAGCATCCCGTTGGCGACGTCCCGCGGCAGCGCCAGGTGCTCCTCGAGCCGCTGCTCCTTCCCATCCTCCTCGGTGTAACGGACGGTGACCCGCCCGCTCGCGGAGATGGTGGACTCGAGCTGCGTCTTGAAGGCCGGCCCCTTCTGCACCACGTGGTTGCTCACCAGCCGGAACGTCTTGCGCTGGAGGTAGACGGTCCGCTCCTCGTGCAGCGAGCCGTCCGCGAAGTGGAGGGTGAGCCGCGTCGAGACGCGATTCCCACCGGAGGTGGGGGCCGTGGTCTCGACCAGCTCCCCGTCCGCGAGGTGGACCCCTTCCAGCGTGCGCAGCCCGATGAACCCGTGCGCCAGCCCCTCCCAGTGCCTCACCGCCACCGGGTCCCCGGACGCCGCGGCGGGCGCGACCAGCGCCAGCGCGACCAGCGCCGCCCCCCCGGCGGACCTGCCTCGTGCGGCGCGCATCGCGAGCTGCCCCCGGAGAAAGGTAGTCACCCCTCAGCCGGCCACCACCTCCGCCGGCTTCAGGTCCGCGAAGACGAAGCCCTCCCGCTCGACGACCTCGCCCGCCACGACCCGCACCGGCTCCCGGAACATGGGTCCCGCCGAGACGAAGGTGTGGAACTCGCCGTTCTCACCGCAGGGGTCCACGCCGGCGGGGAGCGCGTCGAGGAGGGCCGCGTCGAACGCGCGGCCGGCGTGCTCGCGGCCCAGCCGGCGCGGGTCGACGCAGGTGAGGGTGGCCTCGAGGCCGCCGTCGAGCATGTCGCGGGCGAGCCGGGCGGTGTCCCGGCCCCACAGCGGGAAGAGCGGCTCGATCCCGGTGCCGGCCAGCTTCGCCTCCCGGTAGGCGCGCACGTCGGGCAGGAACAGGTCCCCGAACACCACCCGGCTCACGCCCGCGGCGCTCGCCTCGGCGAGCGCCCGCTCCATCTCCCGCTCGTACGCCTCGTTGGGGCAGGGCCAGGGGATCCGCACCTTCCGGCACGGCAGGCCGAGCCGCTCCGCCTGCTGGTCGAGGAGCGCCTCGCGGACCGCGTGCATCGACACGCGCCCGAACTCCGAGGTGACGGTCGTGAGGAGCCCCACGACCTCCACCTCGCCCGCGCGCTGCACCTCGCGCAGCGCCCACGCGCTGTCCTTGCCGCTGCTCCAGGCGACCCAGGCTCTCGGGAGGGACATGCGCACTGCCGTACCCGGATCGGCGGCCGGCGCCAAGCGCCGCGCGAGCCGCTCCGGTCACCCGGCCGGCGTGACCGGGGTGCCGCCGTCCGTGGGGGCCGGCTGGTACGTCCCTCCGCTCATCGTGCAACCCGGCATCGCGTCGCTCCAGGCCAGGTGCTGCCCGTCGGGCCCGGTGAAGCCGCCGTCCGTCATGCCCTGCATCGCGCTCGTCATGTCGGCGCCGCTCATCATCCCGCTGCCGCCCATCATCCCGCCGCCGCTCGTCATCCCGCCGCCCGTGGCGCCGCTGCCGGTGCCCATCATCGACGCCATCGCCGCGGCGCGCATCTGGAGGTGGTCGGCGGCGAGCGCCATCTGCTGGCAGTGCTGCGCCGCCACCGCCCGGTTCTGGGCCATGTCGGTCGAGGCGCACGCCACCCCCATCTGCTGCTGGAGCTGCGTCGCCAGGACCTCGGCGCCGCAGGTCATGTCGGCGGCGCCGGGCTGCCCCATGGAGCGCATGTGGTCGTCCATGCTGCCCGAGCTGGCGCGCATGGCGGCGACGGCCGCGCCCATCTGCGCCGCGTACTGCTGCGCCGCCGCCTGGCAGTCGGCCGGGGTGGCCATGGTCTGGGTCGAGCTCTGGTAGGTGGTCACCGCGGTGGAGGCGGAGAGCGCGGCCTGTCGGTACTGCGTGACGGCGGCGGTGCTCGGGCTGGTGGACGCGCCGCCGCAGGCCGAGAGGGTCACGGCGGCGGCGAGGAGGAGGCGACGCTTCATGTGAGGCTCCGTGGTCGAGCGACGAGGCCGCGGGAGGCGGCGGCGCGGTCGACGTGGAGGTGCGAGAGCAACCTCCGTGCCGCGGCGCGTCGCCCGTCGTCCCAGCGCGCGCGGGACGAGCGGCTACGGCCCGTGTACGCCGCGGTACGCTCCGCCGTACCGGCCGGTACAGCCTGGGCTCGCCGGAGACACCCAAGCCCGCGCCAACCCTCGATGGTATGTAGCTTGCTCTTCACCTGGTACGGCCGAAGGTCTGGCCGGAGACGCCATGCCGGTCCTCCACGTCCTCTTCCTCGCCGCCGCGCTCGCCGCGCCCCCCGATCTCGACCCGGCCGGCGCGGCGCGCGTCGCCATGCGCGAGGCGCTCCGGGAGGCGGCGCCGCTGCCCTCCGGACGGCCGGCGCTGCCCGAGGGCGCCCTCCCCGCCGGCCAGCTGACGGACGCCTCGCGCGCCTCGAATCGCGAGGTGGAGCGCATGGCGATGGAGCACGCCGAGAAGAGCGCCGGGGCGATGCGCCAGGGCGGGATGGGGTCCATGCGCGGCGGCGGCGCGGGCGACTCGATGCGCGGCGATCGCCAGGCCGGCGAGCCGAGCAGCCCGGCCGAGATGATGCGCTCGCGCGGGATGATGCCGGGCCGAGGGCCGACGACGCCGAACCCGCCCCATCGCGGCATGTAGGCCGTTGCCCGCCGCGATGGCCCCGCTCCTGCTCGCCCTGCAGATCCTGCTGGCGACCTCCGGACAGCCCGGCGGCGCGGAGCACCTGCTCGCCGGCGCCCAGGCCTTCCGCGAGGGGCGATACGAGGCCGCCCTCGTCGAGTTCCGGGTGGCGCAGCGCCTCGGGGCGAAGGAGGCGGCCGGCTACGCCGCCGCCAGCCTCGTGAAGCTGGGGCGCGCCGAGGAGGCGGTGGAGGTCTTCGCCGCGGCGGATGCGGCCGGCGACGACGCGGTGCTCGGGTACTACCGCGCCATCGCCTGCCACGACGCGCGCCTCTACCTCTGCGCGGACCGGCTGCTGGGGGAGGTGGGCGAGCGCGCCGGCCCGCGCATCGCGGAGCAGGCCCGCCGGACGCGGGCGGCGCTCGCCGCCGAGCTGGCGCGCGAGCCCGCGCGCGCGTCGATCGACTGGTACCTCGGGCGCTGCGCCGAGCGGCGCGCCGACCGGCGCCCCGCGCTCGCCGGCGCCTACTGCGACGAGGCGGTGGGGCTGGCCACCCGCCGGGGCGACCGCTACCACCTGGCCGAGGCGGCCGCCGAGCGCGCCGCGCTGACCTCGCCGCCCCCGAGCGGCGCCCGATGACGGGGCTCCTCCTCGCGCTCGCCCTGGCGGCCGCCGACCCGTGCGCGCCACCGCCGCCGCCGGCCGGCGCGCCCGATCCGGCGGCCGCGAGCGCCTACCGCGAGGTGGGCGACGCCGAGCGCCAGGCGGGCGCGCGCGAGACCGCTGCGCTCGCCTACCGCGAGGCGCTGGCGCGGGACCCCGGCGACCAGGCCTCGCGGTCGGCGCTCGACGCGCTCTGCCGCGAGGGGACCGCCGCGGCCCCGCTCCAGCGCGGGCTGCGCGCGCTGGAGGCGGGCGAGCTGCGCGAGGCCGCGCGCGCCTTCGCGGAGGCGCGCGCGGCGGGCGCCGGCGCCTCCGCGGCGCTGCTCGAGGGGGTCGCCCTCTACGAGCTCGGCGAGGACGACCGGGCGCGGGACGCGCTCGCCGCGGCGCGCGAGGACCCCGCGCACCGCGACGTGGCCCTGCTGTACCTGGGGCTCCTGGCGCTGCGCGCCGGGGACGCCGAGGCGGCCGCGGCCGAGCTCGACGCGGCCAGCCAGGACCCCGAGGTCTCGGCGCTGGCGGCGCCGCTGGCGCGCCTGGCGCGGCGCAGCGGGCGCCTGGTGGTCTCCGCGCTGGTCTCCTCCGGCTGGGACTCGAACGCCCAGCTCGCGCCGAGCGGCACGCCCATCGACACCTCCAGCGACGGCCAGGTGGACGTCGCGGCCGGCGCGCTCTACCGCCCGCTCGGCCCGAGCGGCCCTTACCTCGCCGCCCGCGGGCTGTTCCACCAGCAGCTCCGGTTCACCGAGCTCGACGCCTGGGGGCTCGCCGGCGCCGCCGGCTGGCAGCTCGGGGGCACCGCGCGCGGGCTCGCGGCCGAGTACGGCTACACCTACCGCACCCTCGACGGCTCGCCGTTCCTCTCCGCGCACGGCCCGCGCGCGGCGGGCTGGACCTCGGCCGGACCGCTCACGCTGGCCGCGTCGTACACCCTGCGCCTCGAGAGCTACCAGGGCGCGCTCTACCAGCCCTTCTCCGGCGCCTTCCAGACCGCCGAGGCCAGCGCCTCCGTCCAGCTGGCGCGGTGGGCGCGCGCGCTCGCCGGCTACCGGGTCGCGCGCGACGCGACCGACCTCTCGCAGCTCTCGTTCGTCGAGCACGGGCCGCGCGTCGAGCTGCGGCTCGACGCGGCGCCCGCGCTGCGCGTGGTGCTGGGCGCGGCGCTCGCGTGGCGCGGCTACGACGCCCTCGACCCGCAGCTCGGGCTGACGCGCGCCGACACCTCCCTGGGCGGCGGCGCGGCGCTCGAGTGGGAGCTCACGGCCCGGCTCTTCCTCCAGGCGTCCCTCGAGGCGCGGCAGGTCTGGTCGAACGCCTCCGCCTTCGCCTACCTGCGCGTCGCGCCGGCGGTCGGCCTGGGCTGGGTGGGGGGCCTGTGATCGCGCCGCGCGCGCTCGCCCCCCTGGCCGCCGCGGCGATCGCGCTCGCCGGCGCGCTCGCCGCCACGTTCGCGCTCCACCGGACGGCGGCGGCCGCCCTCGACCGGGTCCTGGAGGAGCGCCTGCGCGGCGCCGGCGAGACCGCGGCCGAGCTGCTGGCGCGCGGGGGCGACGCCGAGACGCTCCGGGGCGTCATGCGCGCGAACGAGCTCGAGGGGGCCTACCTCGTCTCGCCGTCACTGCGCGTCCTGGCCGACGCGACCGGGCCGGCGCCCGCGCCGGCCGACCTCCTGCGGGTGGACGCCGCCCGCGTCGCGCGCGCGCTCGGGGGCGAGGCCTCCATCGCCTTCGCCTGGTCGGTGGCGGACGTGCGCATCGCCACCGGCTACTTCCCCATCCGCGGGCGCGACGGGCGCGTCGAGGCGGTGCTGGGGCTCGAGGCCGGGCAGTCGTTCCTCGCCCCGCGCGACCGGCTGCGGCGGGCGCTGTGGGCGGCCGTCGCGCTGGCGGCGCTCGGCGCGCTGGCCCTGGCCGCGCTGGCGCGGCAGTGGGCGCGCGGCGAGGCGGCGCGCGCCGAGGCGGCGGAGCGCGCGGCCCGCGGCGACGCCATGGCGCGGATGGCGGCCATGGCGGCGCACGAGATCCGCAACCCCATCGGCATCATCCGCGGCGCGGTGGAGCTCATGCAGGAGCGCGGGGGGCCGCGCCTCGCGCCGCCGGATCGCGAGGCGCTGGGCGACGTGCTGGGCGAGGTCGAGCGGCTGCGCCGGCTGACCCAGGACTTCCTCGATCTCGCGCGCGAGCCGGCGCTGGTCGAGGCGGAGTGCGACCTCGCCCGGCTCGCGGCTGACGCGGCGCAGGGCCTCGCGCACACCCACCCCGGCGTGGCGGTGGAGCTGGAGCTGCCGCCGGCCACCCTCCGCGGCGACGAGGGGCGGCTGCGGCAGGTGGTCTCGAACCTGCTCCAGAACGCCGCCGAGGCGGGCGCGGGCCGGGTGAAGGTGTCGGGGGAGGCGCGCGACTCCGAGCTCCGCCTGCGCGTGGCCGACGACGGCCCCGGCATCGCGCCCCAGCTGAAGGCGCGCCTGTTCGAGCCGTTCGCGACCGGCCGCGCCGAGGGCACCGGGCTCGGACTCGCCCTCTCGCGCCGCATCGTCGCGCGCCACGGCGGCTCGCTCGAGCTGGCCGGCACCGGTCCGGCCGGAACCACCTTCGAGCTGCGCCTGCCGCTCCGGAGAGGGTAGATACCGCCATGGCCTGCGTCCTCGTCGTCGACGACGAACCCAAGCTGGGGAAGTACGTCACCCAGGCGCTGGAGCTCGACGGCCACGCCGTGGTGCGCGCGGGCGGCGGCCGCGAGGCCCTGGCGCTGCTGGCCGAGCGCTCCTGCGACGTGGTGGTGACCGACCTCCGCATGCCGGACGTGGACGGCCTGGCGGTGCTGCAGGCGGCGCGGGCGCTGCCGTCGCCCCCGGAGGTGATCGTGATGACCGCCTTCGGGACGGCCGAGAGCGCGGTCGCCGCCATGAAGGCCGGCGCGGCGGACTACGTGACGAAGCCGTTCGCGCTCGACGAGCTGCGCCTGCGCGTGCGGCGGCTCGCCGAGCAGCGCGGCGCCGCCGCCCGCGGCGACCGGCTCCTGCGCCAGCTCACCCCCGACCTGGTGGCGGAGAGCGCGGCCATGAAGGCGGTGCTCGCGGCGGCGCGGCAGGTCGCCCCGACCGACGCCACCGTCCTCCTGCTGGGCGAGAGCGGCACCGGCAAGAGCCAGCTCGCGCGCTACGTCCACTTCCAGAGCCGCCGCGCCTCGGGTCCCTTCGTCGAGGTCCACTGCGCCGCGCTGCCGGAGACCCTGCTCGAGGGGGAGCTCTTCGGGCACGAGAAGGGCGCCTTCACCGGCGCGGTGCAGCGGAAGGCCGGCCACCTCGCCGCGGCGGACGGCGGCACGCTCTTCCTCGACGAGATCGGCGAGCTGCCGGCCGCCACCCAGGTGAAGCTGCTCAGGTTCCTGCAGGAGCGCACGTTCGTGCCGCTGGGGGCGACCGAGCCGCGGACGGTCGACGTCCGCGTCGTCGCCGCCACGAACCGCGACCTCGCCGCCGCCGTCGCGGAGGGCGCGTTCCGCGAGGACTTCTACTACCGCCTGGACGTGTTCGCGATCCGGGTCCCGCCGCTGCGCGATCGCCCCGAGGACGTGCTCCCCCTCGCGGAGCGGTTCCTCGCCGCGCGCGGCTTGCCGGCCGACAAGCTCGAGCCCGCGGCGCGCCAGCGGCTCGCGGCGCACCGCTGGCCCGGAAACGTCCGCGAGCTCGAGAACGCGCTGCAGCGCGCGCTCATCCTGGCCGGCGAGGGCGGGATCGGCCCCGCGCACGTCGCCCCGAGCGGCCCGGCGGGCCGCAGCCGCGGCGCCGCCGAGCTGCTGGGCGAGGGCTTCCAGCTCGACGCCTTCGAGCGCGACCTCCTGCTCGCCGCGCTGGAGCGCGCCGGCGGCAACAAGACCCACGCGGCCCAGCTGCTCGGGATCACGCGCCGCCGGCTCTACTCCATGCTCGCCAGCCTGGGCGAGCGACCGCCGGAGTGACCTCCGTCAGGGCGCGAACAGCGCCGCGCAGTGGCCCGGCTGCGCGGGCGCGCCCGCGATGGCGCCGCCGGGCGGGACGCACTGGTCGGCCGGGAGCGCCGCGCCGGCCTCGACGTGCGCGACCAGCAGGTCGAACGCGGCGTGCGCGTGGGGCAGGACGAGCTGCAGCTGCGGGAAGAGATCGGCGTAGGACTCGATGTGGTTGCCGTTCTGGACCTCGTAGAGCCGGTAGTCCGGGGCCCTCCCCTCCTCCTCCCCCTCCCCGTGGCCGCGCTCCGCCAGCCCCGCGGCCACCTTGCGCGCGTACGCCCGCGCGTGGTGGTCGATGGGCAGGAGCGCGTCCATCGTCCCGGCCACGGTCACGAGCGGCCGCTGGATGCGCCCGGTGGTGGCGATGGCGGCGAGCTGCGCGCCGACGTCGGAGGCGGAGAGCCGCGCCAGGTAGTTGTAGCCGGCGGTGCCCGCGCCGTAGGTGTCGTAGCTGGGGTCGAGCCGCTTCTGCCACTGGCACTCGGTCAGCTCCCAGTAGCTCGCCCAGTGGTGGGTCCACAGCGAGTCCGCGCCCGAGACGAGGTCGGGCGGGTAGCCCGCCGCCAGGAAGTTCCGGTAGGCGGTGCTGGTGCTGCTCTTCCCGGAGGCGAGGTAGTCCGGCCAGTTCAGCACCGCCGGCGGCAGGTCGGTGAGGAGGTTCGGGGCGCCCGCGTCGACGAAGGTGCCCTCCCAGTCCACCCCGCCGTCGAACAGGTGGGGCGCCAGCTCGACGGCGCGGCGCACCTGGTACCCGCCGTTCGACGTCCCGACCGCGTAGGTGTAGCGCGGCGGCTCGCCGTAGTGCGCCCGCACGCCGCGCCGGGCCGCGGCGGCGGCGTCCAGCATGACCTCCGACCAGCGCGTGAACGGCTGCCCCGGGTCGTCGTCGTAGAAGTGGACCCACACCGGCGAGCCGGGGTTGAGGCGGCACGGCAGCGGATCGGCGGGCGGCGTGGCGCTCACGGCCGCCAGCTTGAAGTTGAAGACCCCCTTGTTCTGGGAGGCGTAGGCGTAGCCCTTCTGCACGACGTAGTCGCTCCAGGCGAAGTCGCCGTTGAACTCGCTGCGCTGGGAGGAGGCGCCCGCCACCACCAGCCGCCCGTTCCACCCGTCCGGCAGCCGCAGCAGGAAGCGCGCCTCGCCGGTCGGATCGCCGGCGAACCGGGCCTGGAGCTGGACGCCGGGCACCGCGCGGGTGATGGGCGTGCCGCGGGGCGGCGCCGCCACCAGCACGGCGCGATCGGTCCTGGGCGTGAACGCGCCGGCCGGAAGGCCCGGCAGCGAGTTGTCGAGCGGCGTGGTGGACGCGTTAGCGGTGGTGAGGTCGGCGCTCTCGAAGCAGGTCACGTCGGCGAGCTGGCTGGAGAGCGCGGCGACGAGCCGCTCGCACCTCGACGGCGCGGCGGCGGCGAGCGACGGGAGGACCGCGGCGAAGGCGAGGGCGGACAGCGACAGCCGTGGGTGTGGCATTTCGTCTCTCCTGGCGAGCGGGGTAGCCGCGCGAGGGGAACCCGGCGGGCGCTCGGCGTCGAGGCAGCCTGGGGGCGTGCGCGCGGCCGTTCACGAACCAACCGGAGGCTCCCCCGCCAGGCACGCGGGCGGCTGGGCCCGCGGCGGCGACAGCCCCGGCCGAGGCGCCTGGCGGCGTCGCAGGCCGCGACCGGCGGGCGCCCTCGCCCGGGGGCGCGTATGAGATCGCCGGCCGGTCGAGGAGGCGAGCATGGAGATCCTGGGCAAGGCGAAGCGGGTCCGGATCTACGTGAACGAGGGCGACCGGGTGCACGGCAAGCCGCTGCACCTCGCGATCCTGGAGCTCCTGAGGGCCGAGGACGCCCAGGGCGCCACCGTGCTGAAGGGGCTCGAGGGGTTCGGGGCCGCCGGCCGCATCCACCTCAGCACGCTCGCGGACGTCCCCTGGCAGCTCCCGGTCGTGGTCGAGTGGATCGACCGGCCCGAGGAGGTCGAGCGGCTCGCCCCGCGGCTGCGCGCGCTGGTCCGCCACGGCCTCATCACGGTGGACGACACGGACATCCTCCTGTTCGAGCCGCACCCGCTCCGCGATCTCGCCCCCACCGTCGCGGTGCGCGAGGTCATGAGCCGTGAGGTCGCCTCGGTGGCGCCCTCGGCACCGCTGCCCGAGGTGGTGGAGCTCATGCTCCGGAAGACGTACCGGGCGGTCCCGGTGGTGGAGCAGGGGCGGCCGGTCGGCATCATCACCAACGGCGACCTCGTGCACCGGGGCGGACTGGGCGTCCGGCTCGATCTGCTGCGGCGGCTCGAGCGCCCCGAGCTGCGCGAGGTGCTCGAGCCGCTGTCGCGGCAGGGCCTGACGGCAGCCGAGGTGATGACCTCCGGCCCCGTCACCGTCGGCGAGCTCGCCTCGCTTCCCGCCGCCGCCGAGCTGATGGTGCGCCGCCGCCTGAAGCGCCTCCCGGTCGTGGACGATCGCGGCGCGCTGGTGGGGATGGTGAGCCGGCTCGATCTCCTGCGCCGGGCCGGCGGCGGGTTCGGGGGGAAGGAGCCGCGGCCCCGCGAGCTGGGGCTCGAAGGCGATCAGCCCATCGCACGGGTGATGCGGCGCGACGTCCCCACCGTCCAGCCGGAGTCGCCGCTGGCGGAGGTCTTCCAGGCGGTCGTCTCCACCCGGCTCAACCGCGCCCTGGTGGTGGACCGCGACCGGAAGCCCGTGGGGCTCGTCACCGACGCCGAGTTGCTCGAGCGCGTCACGCCGGCGCTGCGCCCCGGGGCGATCCGCTCGCTCATGCAGCGCCTGCCCTTCGGGCGCGGCCAGGGCGAGGAGTCCCTCGCGGCGCACACGCGCGGGCACACCGCGGCGGACGTCATGACCCGGGCCGTCGCCACCGTCCGCGAGGACGCGCTCCTCTCCGAGGCCATCGCGACCATGCTCCGCGGCCAGGACAAGGTGCTCGCCGTCACCGACGCAGCCGGCCGCCTCGCCGGCATCGTGGACCGCGCCGACCTCCTCCACGGCCTCATCTCGCGGGGCGCCTGATCGTGGCTCAGGGCGCGACCACCACCCGGTGGCTCGCGCTCACGTCGTCCGAGAGCACCACCTCGAGCTCGGGGGCGGCGGTCTGCACCACGCCCGCCCCGCCGCGGAGAAAGGCCAGCACCTCGCCCGTCCGCGCGTCGCGGACCAGGGCGCCGGGGTGGGCCGCCGCGTCCCAGCTGAGCTGGGCGTGGCGGCGGGAGGCGGCGCGCACGGCGACCGGCGCGGCGGCGACCGCGACCGCGCCCGGCGAGACGGCCAGCGCGCGGCGGTACACGACCGCCCCGCGCTCGCGGACCACGAGCCCGCGCACGGCGTCGGCCCAGCCGCGGGCGAGGGGAACCGCGAGCGCGAAGTGCCGCTCCTCGGCCTCGCCCTCCCGCTCGGCGGCGACGGGCGCGGGCGCGAAGGCGACGGAGGACAGCGTGGCGCCGGCCCCGTCCACGAGCTCGAACTCGTACTCGCCCGGAGACACGGCGCTCGGGATCGTGTCGACCGCGTAGGCGGGCTCGACCTCGACCTTTCCCTCGCGTACCCGGCCCGCGACCACCAGGCACGGCTGGCGGGAGACCACGGCGGTCGCGGTCGCGGCCCTGCTCGCGGTCGCGGTCGCGGTCGCCGGCACCGCGCCCAGGAAGCTCAGGACGCGGCGGTAGCCGTAGTCGCTCGTCCAGGTGGTCTCGAGCCTCCCGCAGTAGCTCATGAGGTCGTAGACCGAGGCCGGGTCCTTCACCGAGCCGTCGAGCGGATCCCACCCGAACACGCCGATGTGGGCCCCGGCGTAGGTCGGACCGGTGGGCCAGCCCGTATCCGCGGTCGCCGGCGGGATCCCGCACGGCGCGTGCAGCAGGCCCAGGAGGTGCCCGACCTCGTGCGCGGCGGCCTTCTGGTAGAGGGGATTGTCGGGCGTGGACCCCGCGTCCCAGACCAGGACCGAGGCGGGCCGGCGCGCGGAGAGCGCGTAGGCGATCCCGGCCGTGCCCGAGGTGTAGCTCACGCGCACCGCGCCGAGGTAGCTGTTCGGGCTCCCGTCCACGACCCGCTTCTGCTCGAGCTCGGCGAGCAGGGCCGACCAGCCGGAGCCGTCGGCGCCGAGGACGGTGCTCGTGGTGTAGGTGGCCCCGAGCGCGGCGCTGGCCTCGGACAGCGGGTGGATGCGCCTCGCCCGGTCGAGCCATCCGTCCACCGTGCGCACGCCGCCGGCCGGCTCGACGCCGGCCACGAGCGGCTCGAGCGGCGTCAGCCCGGCGGGCGCTTGCACCACCGGGACGACGGTGATCGCGACCGCCGGGACCGCGCGCACGTCGAGGGTGCCGGAGGCGGGGTAGCGGAAGCTCGTCCGGGTGCGGCTGGCCGGGACGCCGGCGACCGGATCGATCTCAGCGACGAGGTAGCGGCCGGGCTGGACGTCGGCGGCGGGGATCGCGAAGTTCCACGACCCGGCGAGCGACGCCTCGCTCACGGCGGCGGGGAGCGCGGTGGGCGGCGGCTGGGCCGTGGCCGCGTAGGTCTGGAGCAGCGCCCCCGCGGCGTCGTACAGCCGCGCCCGCACCGCGGGGGCCGCGAGGCCGGGGAGCTTGGCGCTGAGGAAGACGCGGAGGAGCCCCGCCCGGCCCTGCACCAGCGGGACGGTGCCGGCGTAGTCCTGGGAGCTCTGGACGAGGTAGGCGCCGTCGATGCCTGCGTCGTACGCGGGCGCGCCTCCCCCGCACGCCGCCGCCGCGAGGAGCCCGAGGAGCACCGCGCGGAGCCGGCGCCGCGGCGGGCCCGAGGAGCCCCGCCCGGAGCCGAGGAGCCTCACGCCCGCGCCTCGTCCGCCGCCGCGTCGATCAGCGCCGAGAGCCGCGCGAGGTCGATGGGCTTGGCGAGGAGCGGCGGGCGCTCCCCGGCCGGGAAGCGGCTCGCCGCCTCCTCCAGGGAGCCGCCGGTGATCACGGCGGCGTGGCGGGCCAGCTCCGGCTCGATCTCGCGCAGGGACGCCAGGAAGTCCTGGCCGGTCATCTCGGGCATCTGCAGGTCCACCAGGGCGAACAGGAAGCGCTCTCCCCCGCGGAGGCGGATCAGCGCCTCGCGGGGGTCGGCCACCGCCTCCACATCGTACTTGCCGGAGAAGCAGCGCTTCAAGGCGGAGCCCAGGAGCGGCTCGTCGTCCACCACGAGCACCCGCCGGCTCGCCGGTGCCACCCGCGGCGCGGCGCCGGCCGCGGGCAGCAGCACGCGGAACGTGGTCCCCTGGCCCAGCTCGCTCTCCACCGCGAGCTCGCCCCCGAGCTCCGTCACGATGCCCTGGCACACGAAGAGGCCGAGCCCGGTCCCCGCCCCCACCGGCTTGGTGGTGAAGAACGGCTCGAAGATGCGGGGGAGGACCTCGGGGTGGATGCCGGCGCCCTCGTCCGCCACCTCGATCACCACCCGGCGCGCGGCGTCGTCGAACCGCGTGCTCACGCGGATGAGGCTCGCGTCCGCGCGGCCCGGCTCGATGGCGTGCGCCGCGTTCACGAGCAGGTTGAGGAAGACTTGTCCCAGCCTGGCCTCCTCGCCGCGCACGCAGGGGACCGGGCGCAGGTCCTTCACCAGCCTGGCCCGGTGCCGGATGAGGCTGTCGGACATCCGCAGGGCGAACTCCAGCGCCGCGTTGGGATCGGCCTGCTCGGCGTTCGCCGGGCGCTCCTTCCCGCCGAAGGCCTGCAGATCGCGGACGATGCTGGCGATGCGCTCGGCCCCCCTCCGACTGTCGGCGAGCGCCTCCGCGATCTCCGCGCGCTCCGGGCCGAGCGCCTCCCCCACCGCGGCGAGCTGCCTCGAGACGTAGTCGAGGTTCGAGGTGACGAAGGCGAGCGGGTTGTTGATCTCGTGCGCCACGCCGGCCGCCAGCGTCCCGAGGGACGCGAGCCGCTCGGCGATCTGCAGCCTCGCCTGCAGGCGCCGGCGCTCGCCCAGGTCGCGGAACACCGCCACGCAGGCGACGATCTCCTCCTCGCGCCCGACGAGCGGGACCGTCACCAGCTCCGCCTGGACCTCGGCGCCGGACTTCGCGCGGAGCGCGAGCTCCTCGCAGTGCCGTCCCCCGCGGCGCGCGCACTCGACGAGGACGCGATCGAGCCGCTCCTCGCCGCTGCGCAGCAGCAGCGCCCCGGGGCGCCGCCCCAGCACCTCCGCCTTGCTCCACCCGAGCAGCCGCTCGGCGCTGGCGCTCCAGTCGAGGATGGTGCCGCCCGCGCCCACGATCACCACCGCGTCGGCGAGGCTGTCGAAGAGGAGCGACTGGCGCCGCAGCTCGCCGTCGGCCAGCCGGCGCTCGGTGACGTCGAGGAGCGCGCCCGCGAGCCGCACCGGCCGCCCGCCCCGATCCCGGAACGGCTCGCCCGACATGGCGACGCGGCACACGCTCCCGTCCTGCCGGACCAGCCGCACCTCGGCCTCGAAGGCCCCGCCCTGCCCGGCCGCCGCCTCGAGCCGGGCCCGGAGCGCCGCGCGGTCGTCCGGGTGCACCCGGGCCCAGGAGTCGTCGGCCCGCGGCTCGGTGCGGTCGCCGTCCTGGCCCACGGCGCGCGCGACGCCCCCGTAGAGCTGGAGCGCGCCGCCCGCGACGAACCACTCCCAGGTCCCGGCGCCCGGCGCCGAGATCGCCTGACGCAGCCGGACCTCGGCCTGGACCGCCCCGCGGTTGGCGCCGAAGAGGAACTCGGTGGAGGTCCCGATCTGCAACCGGTCACCCTCGGCGAGGGCCGCCGACCGGATGGCGACGCCGTTCAGCCAGGTGCCGTTGGTGGAGCCGAGATCCTCGGCGAAGAACTCGCCCGACGGCGCGCGCCTGATCTTGAGGTGCTCGCGCGAGACGCCGGGGTCGTCGACGCGGATCTCGGCCCCGCCCCCCCGGCCGATGACGACCTCCGCCAGCTCCAGGCCGAAGTACGCGCCGACCAGGCCCGGGGCGGGCGCGCTGACGAGCAGGAGGCCCGGTTGCTCCGGCTGGGTCCGGGGGCGGACCCGGCCCAGGATGGAGGTGCGCTCGACGGGATCGTCCTGCGCCGGCGTGCACCTTCCGGCAGCGGCCCCGTCCGTCATCGCGCCCCTCCCCCCGGGGACATGATCTCGGCGCCTAGGGGCAGAGCCCGCAGTCGGACCTGCAGCTGTCCGCGCTGTCGGTCGTGCCGCAGTGCTCGCTGATCTGGCACACGCCGTCGCCGCACCGGTAGACGTCGGAGAGGGCGATGCGGGTCGTCAGCGGCTTGTAGGTCACCCCGTTGAAGGTGCAGCTCTCGTAGAAGGTGCCGGTCCAGTCGCGCGTGCAGCGGTTCCAGCAGTAGTCGACGTTGTACATGGGCGGGCAGTCGATGCTCGGCCCCACCGCCTGCCGGTCGATGGCGCAGGCGCGCACGCTGGAGATGCTGTCGGGCCACGCCCAGTGATCGAGGCCGACGAAGACGCCGTCGTTGGTGAAGAGGTTCCCGAAGAAGCAGGCCTCCCGCACGGGGTAGTCGAAGAGCTCGTTCTGGGTGAGCGGGATCCGGGCGCCGGTGGCGGTCCGCCCCTCCACCGCGATGGTGACGTTGACGCCGTACTTGTTGACCAGCGCGGCCAGGCAGGCCGAGACGAGCTGCTGCTCGGTCTCGGTGGCGGGAGCGCCGCCGGCCCAGCTCGGCGCGAGGCCGAGCCCGCCCGTCCAGGTATAGGCGACGCCGGTCGCGGGGTTCGTCCAGGTGACCGACTTGCCGCTCGGCGCGGCGCACCGGTACGCGTACTCGACGACCATCTCCGCCGTCGCGGGGTTCGCGTTGAACCAGCTCGCGAAGCTGGCGGTGTCGAAGTTGGCGAGGTCGAGCCCGGCCGCGCCCAGGCCGTTCTGGCAGATGCCGTTGCCGGTGAGGCCGTTCGTCCCGAGCCCGTTCCCCTCCACCATCTGCACCTCGCAGGTGGCCAGCACCGGCCCGAGCGACGGCTGCCCGGCGATCTGGGTGAGGCCGCTGCCCGGCGTCCCGGCCGCCCCGCCGCTGGCCGCGGGGCCGCACGCGGCCGCCGGAAGGAGGAGCGCCACCGTCGCTGCCTGGAGGAAGCCGAGCTGCCCGCGTCCCGTCATCGTGTCCTCACGTCTGCGGGCCACCGGCCCGTGCGGTTTCCATCGGGAGTTCGACCGATCGTTCTCTGGATCGGCCACGCATTGCAACGAGGTTGCGCGAGCCCCGGGACAGCGGCGGAGTGTCCCACGTTCACCGCAGGTCGCGGCGCTCCGCGTACCACCCGGGGCGCAGGCCGCGGCGCGAGCGTGGGGCGCCCGCGGCCATCGAACCGTCATCCTTGCACTTCCTCTCGGCCGGGACCGCCGGGACGGGCGCGGCGCCGGCCGCGTTCGCCGCCGCCGGCCGCGCGCCCCGCGCCACCGCCCGCCGGGCGACCCACCATTGTCCTGGGACGCGCTCGCGCTCCGCGGCGCCCCCGCGGCTCCCGTCCGGGAGGCGCCGCTCACCTCGAGCTCGCGGGCGTGGGACCTTTCCCCACCGCGGGCACGGGCGCGCCGCGGGCCCGCTCGCGCGATCGACCACGCGGGCGTGCGACAATGACCCGGCCCGGCGCGGCTCGCCGCTCACGGCACGACCTGGAGAGGAATGACGCGCTGCCTGACCTGCGGACGCCGCGCCGAAGGGGCTCACCCTCCGTGCGGCTCCGCCCCGCCGCGGCCGCCCGCGGAGCCTCCGGCGGCGCTGCCGGTGGTGCCGGGCTACCTCGTCCGGGGCCTCCTGGGGCGCGGCGGCTTCGCCACCGTGTTCGAGGCGGAGCGCGCCGCGGACGGCCGCCGGGTGGCGCTCAAGGTGGCGCGCCTCGACGCCGCGGGCGCCCGGGAGCAGCTCGAGCGCGAGGCGGAGGCGCTCCGGGCGATAGGCCCGCCGGCGGTGCCCGCCCTCCTGGGGCGAGGGGCGCTCGGCGACGGCGCCCCCTACCTCGCGCTGGAGCTGGTGGAGGCGCCGTCGCTCGACGCCCTCCTGCTCGCGGGCGGAGGCGCGCTGCCGCGCGCCGAGCTCGGCCCCGCGGTCCTCGCCACGCTCGAGGCGCTCGCGGCGATCCACGGCGCGGGCTGGGCGCACGGGGACCTCAAGCCGGAGAACGTGCTCCTCGCCGGCGAGCCCCGGGTCGCGCGCCTCGTCGACCTCGGCCTGGCGGAGCGCCTCGGCGCCAGGGCCGCCGCGCCCGGGCCGGGGACGCCGGGCTTCGCCGGCACCGCCGAGTACATGTCGCCGGAGCAGTGCCAGGGCCTCTCGCCCGACGCCCGCTCGGACGTCTACGCCGCCGGGGCCCTCCTCCTCGAGCTCGCGGCGGGGCGGCCGCCGTTCTTCGGGCCGGCGCCCGAGGTGCGCCACGCCCACGTGAACCTCCGGCCGCCGCCGCCCGCGTCGCTCGCGCCGATGCCCGCCGCGCTGGCGCAGGCGATCCTGCGCTGCCTGGCGAAGGCGCCCGAGGATCGCTTCCCCTCGGCGGCGGCCCTCCTCGAGGCGGTCGCGCCGAGCCTCTCGGGCTCCTCGCCCGAGGACGCGCCGCGGGCCGCCCAGGCGGCGCCGCCGCCCTCCCGCGCCGCCCGGCGCAGCGTGGGGGTCGTCTACCTCGAGTCGGGCGCCGAGGTGGGGCGCCTCCAGGCCGCGGCCGCCCAGCTCGGCGGGGTGCTCGCGCACGCCGAGGGGCGGCGCTGCGCCTGGGTGTTCGACCCGGCGGCCGGCGAGAACCCGGTCCGGCTCGCGCTGCACGCGGCCCGCAGCGCCGTCGCCGCCGGCCTCGCCCCGCGGGGGCTCGTCGACCTGGTCGCGGTGCTGGCCCGGCCCCGTCCCGGCGGCGCCGACCGGTACCTGGCCGCCGCCTTCTCCGACCCGGGCTCCTGGCCGGCCGCGTCCGATCCCGCCGGCGCGCTCGCCACGGCCCGCGCGGCCGAGGTGCTGGTCGGGGTGGGGCTCGAGACCGTCCCCGGACGGCCGGACCTCTTCGTCTGCCCGCTCCACCCGGCCGGCGCCGACGAGACCACGGTCGTGCGCGAGGGGGCGCCCCCGCTGCTCGGCCGGGACGAGGTGCTCGCGCGGCTCGCCGCGCTGGCCCTGGACGCGGCCCGCGACCGTTCACCCATCGTGACATCGGTGCTGGGCGACCCCGGCCTCGGCAAGAGCCACCTCGGCGCCGCGCTGGCGGAGCGCCTGCGCGCGCTCACCCCCGCGCCGCTGGTGCTGGAGCTGCGCGCCAGGACCGCGCCCGAGAGCGGCGACGCCCTGGCGGCCCTCCTGCGCTGGCTGCTCGACGTGCCGGCGGCGGCCGCGGCGCCGCCGGACGCGGGGCGCTCGCTCCTCGCCCTGGCGCTCCCGCCGGAGCTGCGCGACGAGGCGTGGCCGGCCGTGGCCCTCACCCTCGGCTGGCTCGCGCCCGGCGCCCCGCTCCTCGAGGCGGCGGGGGCCGCGCCAGGCGCCCTGACGGCGCTGGCGATCCGCGCCGCCGCGTCGCTCTTGCGCCGCCGCGCGGCGGCGAGGCCCCTCTGCGTCCTCCTCGACGACGCCCACCTCGCGGGAGGCGCCGCGCTCGACGCGCTGGAGTCGGCCGCCCTGGCCGAGGCCCGCGCCCCCCTCTTCGTCTGCGCGCTCGCGCGCCCCGCCTTCGCTGCCGCCCGGCCGTACTGGGGGGAGCGGGCGGCGCGGCGGCAGCTCGAGCGGCTCGAGCCGCTCCCAGCCGCCACCGCCGCGGAGCTGTGCCGCCGGCTGCTCGCGCCGGCCGAGGGGATCCCGGCGCAGGCCGTGGAGCGGCTCGCGGCGCGCGCCCAGGGCGTGCCGTTCCTCCTCGTCGAGCTCGTGCGCGGGCTCCGGCGCGACGGCCTCGTCCGCCCGCAACCCCAGGGCCGGTCCTGGTACCTCGCCACGGACGAGCTGGACCGCGTCCCCGACCTGCCGCTCGTCGAGTGGCTGGCCGGCACCGAGCTGCGCGCCATGCCGCCCGACCTGGCCTCCCACGCGCAGCTCCTGGCGCTGCTGGGCGACGAGGTGCCGCTCGGCGAGGCCGACGGCGTGCTGGCGCAGCTCGCCGAGGCGGGCCTCGGCGGCGCGTTCCCGCTCGACACCGGGGCGGCGGTCCGGCGCCTCGCCGGGCGCGGGCTCCTCGTCCCGCCTCGCCGCGGCGGAGGCACCCGGTACCGGCTCCCGCTGGTCCGCGACGCCGTCGCCCGCTCCACCCCGGACGCCCTGCGCGCCGCCATCCACGAGGCCGCCTTCCGCTTCCACCTGCGGCCCGGGTCGCTGCCCGAGCCCGCGCGGCTCCTCCGGCTGGCGGTGCACGGGCAGGAGAGCGGCCGGCGCGCCGACGCCGCCGCCGCCTTCCTCCAGGTGTCCGCCGACCAGGCCGGCCGGCACGCCTACCTCCAGGCGGAGGCGCTCTACTCCCGCGCGCTCGAGAACCTGCCGGCGTCGAGCCTCCCGCAGCGGCTGGAGGCGCTCCGCGGGCGCGGGCTCATGCGGAGCCGCACCGCCAGGCACCGCGACGCGGTGGCCGACCTCGAGGCCGCCTGCGCCGTCGCGCGCGAGCTCGGGGACGCGGCGGCGGAGCGCGAGGCCCTGCTCGACGAGGCCACCGCGCTCGACTGGATGAGCGACTTCGGCGCCTCCCGCGCCTGCGTCGAGGCGGCCGAGGCCCTGCCCGGCGTGCCGTCGCCGCGCGTGCAGGCCCGCCTCGATCTCGGCCGGGGCCGCTCGCTGTTCCGCGCCTCGCGCTGGGCCGACGCCTGCGCGACCCTGGACCGCGCCGCGGCGCTGGCCGGGCGGCAGGGCGACGCCGGCTACGAGACGCTCGTGGCCTCGCTGCTCCTCCTCGGGGCGGCGTTGCCGTACCTGGGCCGTCCGGCCCAGGCCGAGGCGGCCCTCGAGCGCGCCCGCGCGGTCGCCACCGGCCGCGGCGATCTGGTGCACGTCGCGGTGGCGCACTCCAACCGGCGGAACCTCTCGGTGGCCCGCGGCGACCTCGCCGCGGCGGTGGCCGGCCAGCTCGAGGCGATCCGCATCGCCCGCGAGCTGGGCCACCTCGACTCCGAGTACGCCTCCGAGTTCAACCTGGCCGAGCTTTACTACCAGGCGGGAGATCTCGCGGCCGCCGCCCCCCACCTCGCCCGCGCCGAGGAGATCGAGCGCAGCCACCCGGAGGCGGCGCCCGGCCCGCTGGGGCTGCTCCTGCGCGCCCGCGCCCTCCTCGCGGGCGGCGACGCGGCCGGCGCGCGCGCCCGGCTGGAGCGGTACCGGGAGGCGCGGGCGGCGGGCTGGGGCGGCGCGGAGGTCGGCCCGTCCGAGGCCGTCCTCGCCGACATGGTCGAGCTGGCGGCGCGCGGCGCGGCGGACGCGGAGTGGGAGGCGCTCCTGGCGAGGTCGGCGCGCGACTCGGTGGAGCAGGAGCCGGTCGAGGTGCTCGAGATGCGCGGGCTGGCGGCGCTCCGCGCCGGCCGGCTCGACACGGCCCGGGCCGCGCTCGAAGGCGCGCTCGAGCTCGCCGGCCGCATCCCCGGCCTGCTCGCCCCGCGCATCCGGCGCGCGCTCGAGGCCGCGCAGGCGGCGAGCTGAGGCGTATCGCTCCCTTCTCCCTCTCCCCACGGAGCGGGTATCGGGCTGCGCGGAGAGGCCTCGCAACCCCGCCCGCAGCTCGGAGCGGTTTCGCGCGAGCTGGCGGGGTTCGGCAGGGAGGGGCGCGGCAGGTGGGCGGGCGGCGCCGCGCGGGCGGGCGCGGTCGTTGGGCGGACGTCGCACGCGAGGCGGAGCCGCGTGTTCGAGGCGGCGGGGCGTGGCCCGGCTCACGACGTGTCCCGAGGGTGAAATACGCGGGGCCGCGGCAGATGCGGGCCGGGCGAGGCGTTCACCTATCGTAACTATCGTCCGGATCGTCCCACATGGGAGCTTGACGCGTTTCCGCGCGGATCGCGCTTCGGCGGACGCGAAGGCGCAAGGAGGCCTCTCCCGCGGCCGCGCCGGGCCGCTCCGAGGCGCGACGGCCGGCCGAACCCGTTCTCGCCGGGTGTGGTCGCCGAGCGGTCCCAGCGCGAGCCTCGCGCGTCCCAGGAGCC